>JALCOX010000013.1 GCA_022649925.1 Bifidobacteriaceae bacterium
TCAAAAATGAGTGAAACCGAGTCGAATTGGAAAGTATCGAAAAGTCAATATTTGCAATGCCTCAAGTAATATTGTCTTAGTGCCACTGAGACCCGTTTTAGGGTTCGAGTCTCTCATCGCCCACCTGTGATTACCATTGGAATGACGCTGATTTAAACACTTCGGAACTCATTTTTGAGCACATTTTGAGCGCATTTTATTTTTTCTACTTTCTTATCTATGTCGTTCGCCACTTCGTCAAGGTCAGAGTTGAAAAGGTCGGCATAGGTATCGAGTGTCATGGCTGCGGACTCATGGCCGAACATGAGCTGGATCTGCTTCACGTTAGCCCCACTGCTGACGGCGATGGAAGCGGCCGTATGTCGCAGGTCGTGGGGTGGTAGCAATGGCAGACCTGCCTCCTTGAGCGCGTGCTTGTACCATCCCTTTGCGGAAGGTCCCACGCTCTGCGGCCGCAGGGGCTTGCCGCTCGGATCAGTGAACACCAGGTCACCCGGTGCCTTCCTCTCGCACTGCTTCACGAGCGCGTTGAGCGCGATCAGCGCCACGGGAACATCACGGTATTTATCGCTCTTCGGAGTCACGGTGTCGCGCCCCGCGTCCGATACGGTGAGATTCTCCACGATGCGTAGCCTCCGCTTCTCGACGAGCACATTCTCGACCCTGAGTGCCGACAGCTCACCCCATCTCAATCCGCAGAAGCAGATCGTGAGAATGATGGCGCGTCGGGACTCGTCGACAGTACCGGCAAGCATCAGCACCTGCTCGATCGTGAGGTACTTATGGGCCTTCTTTACCTTCTTAGGCTGGGCGATACGCTCGGTGGGATTGACCTTGATTCTCTGATCGTCGATAGCGGATTCGATGATTCCCTTTAGCAGCCCGTAGTTGCGCTTGACGACGGTGGCCGACTTGTCCTTCGCTTGCTCCGAGACCCATTCCTGCACTTCGCTGTGCTTAATTGAGGAGAGCGAACGCTTCCCCCACTTCGGCTCGACATGGTTGCGCCATGCCGCCTCATTACTTCTCCACGTACTTGGCTTCCATATGGGCTTCTTGGACTTAACCCACTTTCCTCCATATTCCCCGACCGTTATCTTACCGTCGGAGGGATTCACGAAGGTTCCCTCGCTCAGAGCGGTGGTGACATATTTTGCCGCCCAGTCGGCGGCATCGCGCTTGAGCCTGAAACCGCGCTTGTAGGTGCTTGTGTGGTCAGGCTTGCGGTATCTGACCGCGTATCGCGTGCCCTTCTTGGTCTCATAGGACTCTATCGATGCCACTTTTCGCACTCCTAGCCGTTTCGACTAGAATGTGTAGCCGAAACAGTTTCTACCGAACGTGTTTTACCGGCTCTGTGGATGCACCAACATCTGCAGAGCCATTCTTCTCCTTTTACTCCTTCAGTTCTTTTGCTGAAATAGCTAGTGTGAGAGTCCCTTCACCATGATCCCAACCCACGTAGTAATTGCCTGCGAGTCTGTTCCAATCTTGTGAATCCGCGGTCTCTATCTCTTCGGTGATACTTTCATCAAAGCTCAACTGGAAAGAGATACAGGCCAGGGCCCCCGATCCATCCTCGCTATCAATATCCATTGAATCAAGGCCAAGTACGTTATTTTTAAATTCGAGCGATTCCTGGTCTCCAACTTCACTCTGGCAGTATTTATTAAGCCATTTAAGCGTTTGTGTACCATAGTATGCTTGCGAATTCTTGGTAGGTGGCAACAATCCAAGGTATACACCTAGATGCAAATTATCCCGATACCAAGAGACGTAGAGATTATCTGTCTTGTCGGTAATTTGCTTACTCTGCTTTGATTCCATCCGTTCGCTGATACGGTCAGGTATTTTAAGGCTATTGAATACACACTTAAAGAGATCAGATTCTGTACCCTGTTCCCCGTCCTCAAGAGCGTTATACCACGCAGAAATCTCAAGAGACGTATTACCTCTCTGCGTCTCGACCGCCGTCATATCATCCTCATCGTTCGCACATTTCGAGCGAGCTGAGCTTATACTCTTCTGAGTGTACGTAAGCGCTGCCGTAGTTGCACCACATGCCGATAGCGCCATTACGGCAATCACAGACAACCCGAGGGATAAAAGCTTCTTAATAGCCATACCATTCCTCCTGTTTACGGTGCTCATCGATGAGTACCAAATCTCAATATCAGCACTCACGCACTGATTCTTCTGCCGATATTCTCAGCACACTCTTCCAAATACCGTTGGTAGTCACGGACGCACTGCACTGTGACTCCGAGATCGCAAGCGATCTGATATGCGTAGCCTCCTGTTTCCTCCGCGATCCTGTACGCCTCTGGATTCACGAGCCTAATCGCCACCTCGCGACGTGTCGCCAGCTCAATTTTGCTGAATGGTGCAGCCGCACAAGAGGCATCGTGACGTTCCGCATGGATGAGCTCGTGCGCCAGTGCAACCCGCTGCTGTTCCTCGAGGATTCGTGATTCCACGAGGATGAGTCGATGCGACTCCGAGTAGAGACCAGTAAGGAGGTCGGGCAGCGCCCTTTCCAGTACGCGCAGCCCTCTCCTCTCCGCCAGTTCGAGAAGCATCTCATAGTCAAGCTGCGACCATCTACCGTCCATCGCCACCCCGCGCTTCCAGCCACTTATCTTTCTCAATGTCAGCCGCCAATCCAAGAGTCTTGTTATCGCCTTTTGAAAAGCTTTTGATCATATCTTCGGCGTCGGACTCATCCTTCGCGTACTGTGTCTTCGTTGATTCCTTATCGTTTTCTTTGGCGCTTTCGATGACCTGCTGAAGTGTCTTCGGAGCGTCGAGGCCGAATGCCCAGCACAAAGAAAGGAACTCGACTAAAGTCGGCGTTCCGTTTTTCATCTTCTCAAGATCAAGCACCCTGGTGTGATTCATTCCGGTCAGTTCGCCGAGCCGCCTGTATGAGTAACCATTCTCGCTGCGAAGCTTTCCGAAGATACGCATGGTTGCGATATCGATACCGCTCCATTCTCTGCCCTGTCTTGCCATAAACGAAATCTTATCTGTTCGAATTTTAGGACACGCCGACAAATCGAATTGACAAACAGTCCGAATATTCATACATTAAATGTCATGGTTGAAAGTTCGAACAAAGTAGCAGCGAGAGCCGTCGAGTTACTTCGCAAGGCGGCGCTCGTGAGCGAGATACCGAAAACCAAGATTGCGTCACAGATCGGTGCGCGTCGCCAATCCGTTGCCGCTCGATTTGAGAAAGGAGACATGAAGATGACCGACTACTTAAAGACGGCGAACGCGATCGGAGTCAATCCGGTCGAGATTCTGCAAGAGGCTACCGACGCGAACAAATAAAAATGCCTCGCGCTGGAACACGAGGCAACAAAACAGGTTACACGAGAAAGGCTACCACAATGGCAACTCAAGTGGTTTTCAAGGACGGCATCGGACGAGGACACGACCCCATCACGATCCCAATCAACGATGAGAATGCTGACGACCCCAATGCGATCGCCAACGCAGTGTACGGCGTCGCGCGCACGCATCTTATGAGCTCATACCCCGATGTTGATGTTGATCTTAAACAGAAGGCGGTCTTGGTTTTCGCTGGCTTCCACACAGTAGGCGAAGGAATTATCGAGCACACAGCAGGTGAATCCCATGAGTGAGGCGTTATCAAGGCACAGTAACCCATTGACCTCGTTCGCAGCAGCCGCGAGCGTGGATGTTCCCCGTCAGATGGGGCATGTATTAGATGCGCTCTGGTTTGCCAGCAATCACAACAGGCGGCCTGTCACGGACACGGAGATTCGCAACGCGGCATGGACGTTGGAGTTCGGTGATTCGGAGCAGGGTCTGCGCAGTCGCAGGAGCACCCTCAAAGATTACGGCTTCATCAGGGCAGTGGATATGAATGGTGTCTCTCCTAAGGGGCGACGCGCGATCCGCTGGCAACTCACCGACTCGGGAGAGTATCTCTACCTTCGCATGAGCGGGGTGACGGTATGAGCACGGTTACACAAGCCAGGCCAAGCGAGGATCTTCTCACTGTCGAACAGGTTATGGAGATCGTCCACAAGTCAAGGTCAACGCTGGCGCAATGGCGCTTCTACGGCAGGGGGCCAGCGTTTGTGAAGACAGGTCGCAGCGTTCAGTACAAGCGCGCGGAGCTCGACAAATGGCTGGACAGGCAAAGCTTCTCCGGCACCTCGGAGTATTCGAGATGAGGCGGCGCTTGAAGACATGGGCAAAGTTCTGGCTAGTGTGCAGCCTGCTGGGCGCAGGGTTTCCCGTGGCGGGAATCGGCGCATACGTCAGAGACCCCGTCCTGTATGTTCCTGGCATTATCGCTCTGCTCGTTGGCCTATTGCTCATGTGGGTATGGAGTGACGCGCTCGAGACGGAGGACCTGCTGTGAGCCCCGCACCACAGTGGGCAGTCGATGACTACATCGCCGCGTGCCGCAAACCCGCGGCCGCCCGGAGCCGGTACGAGGAGCGTCTGCGAGACCTCTTCCTTATGCGTTTTCCCACGCACATCACTCATGAATTTATTGCACACACATTTATTTAAGGACAAGAAATGACAAACAAAACGGAACCCCAGAACAACGACGGTCTTGGAGATCTCATTTATGACGCGATTGACAGACTGTTTGGCAGTTCACACCCGAGCGCCAATGAGGCAGATGCGGCACTCGATGCGCTCAGTGAAATCATTAGCGCCCTGTCGAAATCACTAGAAAGCCTTCAGGGTGTCGCCGGCAGCAAGGAAATCGAAAACCTTGTAAACGGTGTTATGCACGCGGTGGGGTCGACTGTCGACGACATCAAATCAAAGCTCAGCCCCGAGGATCTAGAGCTGGTGCGCGTCCACGCTCGCGAACGCGCTGAGCAGGCTGCGGCCGCTGTCGAGGTGATCAAATGAGCCACATTAAAGTGATGGACGACCCGGAGTATTTCGCCTCGCCTGCGTTAGACCAATCCGCGTTAAAAAGGTTCATGGTGAGTCCCCTCGCCTACCGCAGCTACATGCTGCACGGTTTGGACGTAAGCCGCGGCGCTCTCGATTTCGGCAGCGCCCTGCACTCGATGGTGCTGGGTCGCGGCCCCGAGATCGTCGAGAAGCCGAACCTGCGCACGAAGGAGGGCAAGGCAGAGGCCGCCCAACTTGTTGCGAACGGTGCCGTTATTCTCTCCCCTGCCGACATAGAGAAGGCCAGCCTCATGGCACCCATGTGCCGCGATTACATCCGTTCGATTCCCGGCCAGCCCGAGATGGCATTGTTCGCTACGGATCCGACTAGCGGCATTCATTTGAAAGGCAAGGCTGATTGGCTGCCGTCACAAACGGATTCTGATGGTGTTTACCGGATCAGGGACTATAAGACGACAGCGGGAAACGCGCAAGATTTTCCGCGCACGGCAGTGAATTTCGGTTACCACATCCAAGCTGCCTTCTACATGCGGCTCGCCCGCCTGAGCGGCATCACTGCTGAGCTTGGCTTCGAGTTCGTCGTGCAGGAGAAGCAGCGCCCCTACGACTGGGCGGTATGGCGGTTCGCGGAGGACTCCCCCGAAATCCACATCGCCTCAGATCTCATCCACGGTGCGCTTGACGACATGGCTTTCCTCATCGCAGTGCACGGATCCGACTGGTGGAGGAACGAGGTGGAGGGGTACGACAAGACGCCCCATGAGATCGAGTTCCCCAAGTGGGCGCTCGACCAGGAGGAAGCGAAGATTTCAACAAGCGAGGTGGACCCATGGGCAGCGAACTGACGATAGAAGAGAACCAGAAAGGCTTTACTGGCGCGCAGCTGGCAGCATTGAGCCATGCGGGCGTGCAGAACGCAGGTCAGGGCGATCTAGAGGTGTTCTTCCACCAAGTGCAGCGCACTGGTCTAGATCCGTTTGCTCGCCAGATCTACATGATCCAACGCCAAGGCAAGCAAACAATTCAGGTGGGCATCGATGGTTTTCGTCTCATAGCACGTCGTGCGGCAGATCATAGTGGCGAAGCATTCGGTGAGCCCGAAACCCTGTGGTGCGGCCCTGATGGAGTATGGAGTGACGTGTGGTTGGATCCCAAGCTACCTCCTGCAGCTGCGAAAGTAGTCGTGCAACGTGGGCAGGGAATATTCCCTGCAGTAGCCCTCTATTCCGAATACGTGGGCAGGAAGCGCGATGGGCATGTGAACTCAATGTGGGCGAGTAAGCCCGCCATCATGCTCGCCAAATGCGCCGAAGCGCTCGCCCTGAGAAAAGCCTTCCCGCAGGATCTCTCGGGCCTCTACACCAGCGACGAGATGGATCAAGCCGACAACCACGCACCAGCCCGACAGGCGACCGCACCGGCCACGCAAGCCAAATCCGCTCCGCACGCGCCCACCAAGCAACAGCTCGTACAGGTCGCACGCCTCATGCAGCAGGGCGGCGTCGACACCCCGGAAAAGGCGGAGGCCGCGTTCATGGCGCTCACCGGCAAGGCAATCCACTCCACCTCGCAACTCGACATCGCCGACGTGGAGGCCCTACTCTCCGCACCGCAGAAGGTCGTCGATGACACGAAGGCGGCCCTGGCAAAGGTAGAAGCAAAAGCTACGCAAGCGGAAGAGCCCGCACCTGCTGAGGAGCCACCCATCGAGACGACTGTCGAACCGGATGAGGGATTCGCAGCGGAGGAAACCCCGGAGGTCGTGAGTTGATCGACCGCAGTTACACGCGCTTCGCCAGACGGCGCAAGATACCCCAATGCCACTGCGATTATTGTCGCGACAATCTCAACCCCGGTCTACGCAAACCATGCCAGTACTGCGGCAAACTCGATTGCCCGGCAGCACAAGAGCACTGGCAAAAATGCAGAACAGAATTCAGCAACCAAGAAAAGAGAACGAAATGACAGCACGCAAGAAGCCCATTGTCTGGGATCTAGTAAAACCCGACAAGGATCACGAGCCGCTTACAGTCGGCGATTATGTGAAAGTTCACAACAGATACAAGGACAGCTACGGCCTTGTCACTGCAGTGGATATCGAGGCGAGCTCATGCCACATCGTCGTAACCGTACCGAAAGTCAGTCGGTATCGGGAAGAAGAAGCCTTCGATGAAATACATCTGCATGGATACGACGAGGCGTGCCTTTTCAGAATCATCGACTCTGAACTCGTCGAGGAGTACTTCGACCACCTTGATTCCAAGGCACTAGGGGTTATCAAGAGCCTGAGAGAAGACATCGAGGAGGCTCAGGCTCGAATGGATGCGTTCAACGAGAGAGCTATTGAGATCGACAGGTTCCGAGAAAACCTACTCGAATCATTGAAAGAGAGTGAGTAAATGGCAGGCGAAACAGTCATTACCGTCATTGGCAACGTCACCGCTGACCCTGAGCTGCGTACTATCGCGTCGGGCGCTTCGGTCGTCAATTTCACCGTCGCTTCGACACCGCGCACGTACAACCGCCAGACCAGTCAGTGGGAGGACGGCGACGCCCTCTTCATGCGCTGTTCTGCGTGGCGTGACATGGCCGATCATATTCAGGCAAGTGTCACCAAGGGCATGCGTGTGATTGTGCAGGGCCGTTTGAATCAGCGCTCCTATCAGACGCAGTCGGGTGAGAACCGGACTGTGGTGGAGCTGCAGGTGGATGAAATCGGCCCCTCACTGCGCTACGCAACCGCTGCGGTGACCAGAGTGCTGCGTCAGAATCAGGGATACGGGCAGCAGGGCGGTGGATACACGCAGCAGGCCGCCGAAGGCACTGGCTACACGGGCCAAACCGGCACCGGTTACGGCGCTGGTACGTATAGAGGCGCGGATCCGCTCGGCGCTCCCCCGATGGACGAGCCGCCGTTCTGATGACATCACAGGAACAGATAGAGACGCTCTACACGACGAGCATCGACATTGATATTCCCGCGGCCTTATGGCTGAGCGCCAACAGTCGGATGCACTGGCGAGCAAAGGCAGAGATCACCAAGCAACTGCGATGGCTGGGGCAGGTCAGTGCACGTGGAGCTGTCGGCGATCATGTCAGGTTCAAAGAATGCGAGGTAGTGGTGAGCGTGGCATATCCGCGCAGAGGCCGTGCCGATCCTCCCAACTCCTCGCCCACAGTGAAGGCTATCCTCGACGGTTTCACTGACGCAGGACTCTGGGCGGACAACGATTCGGAGCACATCGTGCTCACCTCATTCCAGCGAGAGCCCGAACCCACCGGAGTCAAAGGCCTCCACCGGCTCTACATCACCATTCAAGGTACAGCGGAAACCGAGTCGTGAACGTTTAAATCATGAAAAGGACAAGCGAAATGATCGAATTACAGCATGTTTACGCGATGAGCGAGTTTTCGCAAGTGATCCACAGCAAGGAAGCACCACCCGCACTCCACAAAACAAAGTTCAGGGAATCGGACGAGTTCTTCTACGTGCTTCTTTTCCCTCCTGCAGAACGGGGCGCGCGGATCTGCAGCACGCACCTGACCCACACCGTGCGCAATCTCATGGAAGAGAAGAGGTTCACCTGCACTAATACAGCCCTCACACGACTGGCCGAACTTGAAAATCACATCACACCGCCTGCGAAGGCAGGCGATAAGCCTCTGAAAATCTATGCATTCTGGGTTGACAATCTTGACGATTCAGGTGTGGAAAGATTCGGAGCCGGCACGCACCGTGAAGCCAAGAAAATGGCTCTCTGGGAGTTCAAAGGTGACCTTGACAACACTACGTGGGAAATCATGAAAAGCCTGCGCGGCGGCATCGTCCGACGCCCAAACAGTCATGAACCCGTCACTACGCAGCATAGTGGCCAGCTCGATGACTCCGAGCTTGCCGAATCCGGCATCACGTGGAATGAGGATGAGCAAATGTACGACGTCGCTGAGAGTGCGCCAGCTACGCAAGCTGATTCAAAGGAGATGGTGTCTGAATGAGTGTGTACCGAGGACATTCCAAGCCTTTCCACGAGCATGAGATTGGTAGTTCTCCGATCAGTTTTAACGATGTGGCTCGATGTGAAATATGCGGGCAGTGGTTTGTTGCCGACTGGTGGCAAATACCTGGTGAGTACGCGAGGTCCAGAGATTTTAACGGGCACATTGTGATTACTCCTCTTCTGAAATGGGTTAAAGCGCCAACATGGAAGGTTCTTATCTGGCATTTTTCTGCCTATATTTCGTTGCTATTAGGAGGCAGATGAGTGATGAGTGAGGGATTGTTCGCGCGAGTCCGTCGATATATCAGCCGCCATCGACGACTCGACGATTTCGAGTATGTGGAACCAGTCTTTGGCTGGTTCGGATGGTGCGCGGAATGCGGCAAACAGACCGATTTAAACGAGAACAACCAGTGTCGTGACTGCTGGGAGGACAAGAACGGAAACGAGTGGCTATGAACGACCAATGGAGGAAAATCCGCGAGGAATTCGAGAACATTGTTGGTCACCGTGATCCCAACTACCGGCTGCTCGTAGCAGATTGGCATTGCCCCATGTGCGGTATGAAACTCAATTTGCGCTCAGCACCATTGAAGAACGACGCGGGCATTGTATGGCGCGGCGAGTGCACGAACCGTTTGCACTACCACTCCCAATGGCATCGCACCCAACGCGGCGTTCTCATGGAGCTCATCGCCACATTCGAGACAGGAGGCACGAAATGAGGAAATCATTAGCAACTCGCATCGTTGATCTGATAGGCGACGAGGACGAGACCATGAGCCTGGAAGACCGGAACCTGCTCATCATACAGAGAACGGGTGCGCCACTCCCCCTCATCCAACGGATTCGCAAAAATACCACGATCAAGAAGGGACCGGATTTCTAACCGTATAGTGCCGGACGGTAATCCACGCAAATCATGTTCTCATTAATTTGACACTTCAAGAAAGGAGTATGAATGGCACGCACTGGTTACGCAAAGCTGAGCAACAGCTTTTATTTGAGCACCAAAGTGAAGAAGCTTAGACGACAACAGCCGACCGCTGTGATCGTGTACGTCATGGCGATCAGCTATTGCAGCGACAATCTTACAGACGGTCGCCTATCAGGCGACGACCTGCTATATCAGCTCGACGCCACCGACGAGGACATCAATGAGCTATGCACAGTCGATCTCCTCGAACCAGATGGCAATGGCGGCTATCTCATTCACGATTATCTCGACTATCAATCCAGTAAGAACCAAGTGGAAGAGCAGACCGAGAAAGCCCGAGATCGCAAGAGAAAATGGCGCGAGTCACAACACAGTCACACAAATGTCACAACGGGACACAAACGTGACAAAGATGTCAGTCACACATGTGTCACACCCACGGAGACGTACAACCAAGAACCAAGAACCAAGAACCAAATAACTATTCCCCCTACCCCCTCACGAGGGGGCACGGCGGAGGAAATTCAGTTCGACAGGTTCCTCAAGGCGTATCCGAAGTTCGCAAACAGGGCGGCGAGCCTGAAAGCGTGGAACGAGGTCGTAACCCCCGGGCTCGTGGACGCGGACACGCTCATCGCCAGTGCCAAGGAATTCGCACGCCAGTGGAAGCAATCCGGGAAAGAAGCACGATACGCTCCCGCACCGAAGGACTTCATCACGGGAGGCTGGGAGAAGTACAAGCCCACGCAGCATGCCGCTCCCCTCAGCGAAGCGTTCATCAGCAACCTGCTCGGAAGACTCCCACCAGACGCCGGATTCACCGCCAGACGCGACATCATCCGACTCCACCAGCACGGCACACCACTACCCGACATCGAAAACCAGATCACCAGCCACTACGCACCACAGGAAGCTTGAAATGACAGGAGACAACACAAGATTGAAGACAAGAACCAATGATGCTGAGCCTCACACGTTTGGTGTTGAAAACGCGCGTCACGAGGGTTGCTGCGTGTGCAACGAGTGGCCTCACGGTCGTCTCTGCCGCAGGCACAGACGTGCCCTCGCTGAGGATCTGACTTCACTGCGCACTGGCCTGTACGAGCTGCAGAGTGTGGCGCTGCGTGAAGAGCGTGTGAGTAGTGGCGGTGAGGGCCATGCTAATCCTGCGTTCGCCTCCACGCCGCTGGATCTTTCGGCGCAGGATCTTATCGATGAGGCGGAGGACGTGTTACAGCAGGTTGCGTCCGATTGCGGCGTATGGGCTGGCGGACAATGGCAGCGGATCCTCCGCCGCCTACCTGCCCGCGTGAGCCGCGTACAGACGTTGCGCGACTATGAACGCATCGAACGGATCTCAGGCAAGGTGCGTGATCGTGTGACACCGCCCGCAGAACGCATTGTGATCGGCCCCTGCCTCACCGCGAAATGCGATGCCATACTGAGCATCGCACGCGGTCAGAAGAGCGTCCAATGCCGCGTCTGCGGAAGCGTGCAAGCAGTCAGCGAAGTGTGGCAGGTGCATCGCGACGGGCTGCGCAAGCACGCCACGCCGATGAAGCCGCGTACGCCGTCGCAAGCGGCCAAGTGGCTGACCAACGAGACACATGTGCCAGTGTCGCGGCAGGCCGTATTCATGCGTCTGAGCCGCGGCATGATGCCCAGCAGCACGTTCCTCGGCGATGGATTCTATGCGTTCGACCGAGGTGATTTGCTGGATCTTGCCGAAGCGATCCTGATTCACGGCGTGTCGTAATTTGCTTGTGCAGCTCGTTTACGAAAAATGGATATTGTTGGTTTTCATCGAGAGATGAGATCGACACGCCAAGCCCGGCCCTTGTCCCCGGGCTTTTCTCATGCCCGCATCAAACGCGAGCGCAAACCTTGGCCAGGCTTCATGCTCTCCAAGGTTTCTCATATTTGACTTCATCGAAGGATTTCTCATGGCAACGAATCTCTTGAATCAGGCAACCCCACTCGCCATCATCGGTGCCGACGGTGCCGTGACATCACCCGGCACGGCAGCAGACACCGGCACGACCACTAACCTCCTCAATCAGGCCAAGCCCGTCGTTATCGTCGGCGCTGACGGAAAGATCCACACATTAGACGGTGGCACTAGTTCTTCCGCTCCCGCATACACTCTGCCCGCCGCGACAGCCTCCGCTCTCGGTGGCGTGAAGCAGTTGGTGGCCATCGCCGACCTTGCGGAGGACGCGGACGCTGCGACCATCGTCACTACAGTCAACAACCTGCTCGCCGGCCTCCGGACAGCCGGTATTCTCGCCACCAAGTAACCAGGTAAAGCAAGTCACCTCCCGCAGCCGAAACGGCATAGCGAAACGCACAGCCCGGAGGCAGCATGAGTAAACCATTTAGCAAAGCAGAAGAACGCAAGCTCAAGAAACTCCATGGTGAGGGCAAGAGCTTGACCTTGATAGCCAAAACACTCAAGCGCAGCACCGAGACCATCAGCCGCCACGCTAAAGCCCAGGGTCTCAGCTTCGACCGCGAGCGCACTAAGAAAGCCACAGAAGCTCACGAGGCCGACGCAGCACAGTTGCGATCTACTCTGAAGTTGCGGCTTCTTCACGAGGCTGGCTTGTTCCTCGATCAATTGCACCAGCCGTACACCGTGTACGCATTCGCCGGCGCGGACGGTTACTTCGACTCGCACGAGCTCGACAAGCCTCCCGCCGACCAGGCCCGTAACATCATGACAAGCGTCGGCATAGCGTTGCAACGGTCGCTGGATTTGGAGAAGGCGGACCAGAAGAGCAAGACCAGCACAACGGTCATCGACGAATTCCTGGCCCACCTCGGAGTGAAGTGATTACTTCGAATTCTTCTTGATTACATCAGATTGCTTGATGATGAATTGAAGCACTTCATGCTCAGCATTGGCCGTTGTGGCATCAGTCGCATCTGACGTCGGGCGCGTGTAACCCTCTGTCACAAGGGTTGAGGCCAGCGCATTAATCACAGGTAGCATTTTAGTTTTCTCAGCCGAATCCCCTGCGAGACTGTATGACTGGTAAGCAGCGTAAAGATCACCGGCCCGCGATATCAGCCACTCCGCGTGCTGGATTCTCGCGTTCTTTTTAGACCTTCGATTCGCTGCGAGCCCCACAAAGAGAGCGACAAGGGCGGCGATAAATGTCGCTATCGCAACCGCAACGTTTGCTACGATCGCCCACTCATTCGCATTTAATCCATCTAAGAGGTTCATGTGAGGTGATTTTAGTGCATGACACCGTCTCACATCGCTTGCGCACTGACCGCGAATACAATCTCCCCGGCTTTCACGAGCTCGAGACCGCAGGCCGTTGGGATATGCCAGTGATCCAACCGTGTGATGTAACACCGGATGATCTCCTGCCGTTCAACCTCACCACTGGCAACAAGCCGGATACGAATACGGCCGTGCACTTCTTCATCGATGATTACCAATTCCAGCGCGTGTGGAATGCGCCTGAACGCTATGTGGACTTATTCAAGCGCTTCCAAGCCACACTGACTCCGGACTTCAGCCTGTACATGGACATGCCTCAAGCGATGAAACTATGGAACGTATACCGCAGCCGCTATCTCGGCGCGTGGTGGCAGGCGCAGGGCGTCAGCGTGATCCCAACACTTCAGTGGGCGGATCCACAGACATACGCCTATTGCTTCGATGGATTACCACACGACAGCACGGTAGCCGTGAGCACGCTCGGCGTCATCGGAGACCCCGAGGCTGAATCCGCATGGAGCGAAGGCATGAGCCTCGCGCTCACACTCCTCCACCCCTCGCTCGTCCTCCACTACGGAAAGCCAGTGCCGGGCTTCGACTGGCAGGGCACAGACATGATCCGGTACAGCAATCACGTGATCGAGAGGATGAAAGCTCATGGGCGGTAGAGGAAGCCACAGCAGCTCATACAGCACGGTTCGCAAGACACCCACTTTCGAGTCCCTGGATGTCAAATCCACAAAGGAATTCGACACTCTCCCCGATGACACGAAGACAACCGTTCTCGCAAGCATCGACCGCATGTATTCGGAGCTCCCAAAGCTCAGAGGCGAGATCGCCTACGTAGACTTCTACGAACGCCCCAAACGCAAAATTAAAGCCAGCAACGCTGGTGAGCTCGCACACGTCAAACCGTACGGCGACAAGTCCAATGTCACCCTCTTGGAAGGATTCAAGGACACTAAGCGACTCAACGCCCGCGTCTCCTCTGATAAGAGCGGGGTCAATGGACAGGACGTGAAGAGCGTTCTCTACCATGAGATCGGTCACGCGGCAGTTAACCGCATACGGCGCAACACTGGCAATCCCAGCATCGAGACCAGTATCGTGAACAAGGCATCATCACACGGCAAGGCCAGCGACATCAGCCGATACGCCACCAGAAACAACAACGAGACCATTGGTGAAGCCGTTAGCGACTACATGACGCACGGGAGTAAAGCGAACCCGATGTCTATCAGCATATGGAAGCAGCTCAAAAGCTATCTGTCGTAAGGAGCGCACATGGGCGGACGCGGAGCCAGCAGCGCAAGCGACAAAGAGTATTCGCACGATGGCAAGACCTTCAAATACGGCGACGAATACGAAACGAAGTTCGTGTCCGATGGCATGAAGTTCATTCAGCAGAAGGATTCTAAGCCCACCAAAGCACCTATTGAATCCCAGACGCCCGGCCGCATATACGCCACACTCGATAATGACCGCAACCCCGCATGGCAGGCGAAAAACCGACCGCAGTCGATTCACGATCTCACCTTTGTTGGTTCTGACGGGCGCGTGTCAAAGCAGATCCACACCACCAACCATGGCAGCCTCGGCGCTCACGCGCACGAGTGGAAGACCTACCCCGATGGAACATACCGGCCGGTTGCCCCTAGAGCGCTCACGGCTGACGAGACTAGAATGCTAACTAAAGCCAAAGCGGACTTCATTAACTGGCGGAAAGGCAGGAAATCATGACAGACGCAACAGTGAAGACAAATATGGATGTCTGGTTCCAAACCGCCCTTGAGAACTCCGAAATGTTCTTCACTCTCCACGGCACCCGTTACGAGATGTCAGTGAATCCCACCGACAACGGCGGGTCCGAATGGACATTGTGGAACACGGAAGAGAAGAAGCCTGCTAGCGGCAAATATCCGAACATGTTCGCGTTCGCTGCCGCACCCATCTGGGATGACAGGCCATTGCTCAACGCATGGCCAGACATGATATTGGACGACTGATTAAACCCGGGAGGCTCCTGTGGCAACGTTGGAGCCTCTCACAGGCAAAGCCGCAAAAGCCGTTGACATTCCCTCGTGGGCGAAGATCATCGCCTGCGATGGTGCAGTGCGCAGCGGTAAAACCGTCAGCGAACTATTGCTCTGGGTCAAATACTGCCTGCACTCCCCCGCAGGCCTGCTGCTCATCGGCGGGCGCACGGAACGCACGATAGCCAACAACTTGATCTACCCGCTGCAGTCATGGTTCGGCGCGGAGAACGTACAATACCGTTCGTCCACGGGCATGTGCTGGATCTTCGGACGCGAATGCCTCGTGGTCGGCTTCAACGACGCTCAGGCGCAGACCAAGATCCAGGGACTGACGCTCGCGGGCGCACTTCTCGACGAGGCGGCGGTGGTTCCCGAAGCGGCATTCACCATGCTCGTCAGCCGTCTCAGCATCCCCGGCGCACGCCTGTTCTTCACCTGCAACCCGGAAGCGCCAGAGCACTGGCTGAAGAAGAAATGGCTCGACCGCGCGCGCCTGTGGATCGACAAGGACGGCAAAGCCCACGAGAACCCCGCAGACGATTCACTGAAGCTGTTCCGCGTCACGTTCGTACTCGAGGACAACACCTGGCTCGTCCACAACAATCCCGATTACATCGCCGAACTCAAGCTCCAATACACGGGCCTATGGTACCGGCGCATGATCGAAAGCGAGTGGGTGGCCGCCGAAGGCGCTATCTACCCCATGTGGGAGCCACAGAGATACGTGGTGCCATGGGAGAAGCTGCCCAAGATGAGCCAGATCCTGGCTGTGGGCTGCGACTACGGAACCACCAACGCAAGCACCGGCCTCATGCTCGCCCTGCATGACATCGTGGACGACACAGGCCGCATCACCGGCCACGACCTCTACGTGATCGACGAGTTCCGCTACGACTCGCGCGCGGGCAATCCACGCATCACCGACGCGGATCTGAGCGAACGGTTCAGACGCTGGCTCCATACCGAGCATCTCCCATACGAGACCGCACTCGAACCGGATTACGTGTTCGTGGATCCGGCCGCCGCCTCGTTCAAGGTGCAATTGATCGAGGATGGAATAGAAAACCTTGGAGACGGCGAAAACAACGTGACGTACGGCATCAGTCGCGTGGCCTCGTTGCTCGACACCGACAAGCTGCACATATCCTCTCGCTGCAAAGGCCTGATCGAGGAGTTCCCCGGCTACTGCTGGGATCCCAAAGCGTCAGATCAGGGCATTGACAAGCCCATCAAAGTCGCAGATCACTCACTCGATGGCCTCAGATACGCCATAGCCAGCACGGAATCCGTGTGGCAACCACTCATCACCAACACATAACAAGCCTTGGAGGCTCAGCATGGCACTGCCTGACAGCAACGCACAATGGCCGCCCACCAGCCTCAACAAGCCGCTCAGCGAGATCAAGCGCTACGACGCATGGTATCGCGGCGACATCGACGACCTCGAGCAGATCTACAGCACGCAAGTAAGCGGTGGCTTCTGGGGGCAGATGAAGCGCTTCTTCATGGGAGCGCCCAAGCTCGGCGAGACCGCGCAGCGCCCCGACAAGGTGCACGTGCCACTGCCCGCCGAGATCGCTAAAATGAGCGCCGCGCAACTGTTTTCCGAGATGCCGAACGCGCACTTTGGAGATATGGACGGCGATCTTGACGACAAGGGCATCACCAACGCGACTCAGGGCGATAAACTCGAGAAAACCCTCACCGACCTGCTCGACGATGAGACTCATGCCACGTTGCTCGAAGGCGCAGAGCTTGCCTCGGCCCACGGTGGCAACTTCTACCGCATTGCATGGGACGCGGGCGTGGCGGATCACCCATTCATCACTCCTGTGGCCGCTGACATGGCCGTTCCTGAATTCCGCTGGGGCAGGCTTTCGGGCCTCACCGTGTGGAGTGATCTTGAACCGTTGAAGGGCTCGCGGATGCGCTATAAGCTCCTCGAATACCACACGGCCGGATCCATTGAATACGGACTCTACGAATCGTCCGACGAACGTTCTATCGGTGTTCGCGTTCCCCTCGAGACCCACCCTGCTACAGCTCCCCTCGCCGCTTTGGTGAATGCGGACTCGCAGGTGCCAACCGGTAGCACACTGATGACCGCCTGCTATATCCCCAACGTGAAGCCGAACCGCTCAATGCGCTCCGACCCTATCGGCCAGCACCTCGGCCGCTCCGACTTCGATGAGGCGGAAAGCCTGTTCGATCAGA
Organism: Bifidobacteriaceae bacterium; assembly: GCA_022649925.1. Classification (GTDB taxonomy): domain Bacteria; phylum Actinomycetota; class Actinomycetes; order Actinomycetales; family Bifidobacteriaceae; genus JALCQC01. Next base: position 17,332 of record JALCOX010000013.1, read on the forward strand.
TTGACGAATGCTACAGCTCTTGGAGCCGCGACATCCGGCTCGGCAAGGCGAGAATCTTCGCCAGCCGCGACATGCTCAAGACCGGCAAGCCCGGCGAGGGCAGCAGCTTCAACACGGATCAGGAGATCTTCACGCCGCTCGCCATGCCACCCGGCAGCCAGCTCAACCACGAGAAGATGCTCGAAATGTTCCAGCCCAACATCCGCTGGCAAGAGCATCAAGCCACCGCGCAGGACTTGATCGAACGCGCCTACACAGCGTGCGGGTACAGCTCTTCGACATTCGGCCAATCCGGTGACGTGGCGATGACCGCTACCGAGGCGCAGGCGCGAGAGAAACTGACCATGCTCACCCGCTCCTCGAAGATCCTCTACACACGGCCTCAATTGCGCAAGCTGTTCGCCGCGCTCATGGACGTGAATACAGCCGTGTTCAACGGTCCGTCACGTGGCGAGGCGATCCCCGACATCGAATTCCCGCCCGCCGCCACCGACGCCCCCAACGTGGTTGCGCAAACCCTCAATCTCCTGGCATCTAGCGAGTCGGCGTCGATCGGCACGCGCGTGCAGATGCTGCACCCGGGATGGAGCGACACGGAGATCGGCGAGGAAGTCGCCAAGATCCAGCAGGAAACCAGCGCAGCCGTGCCGATTCCCGACATCAGCGGGTTGGAGGGCATTGAATCCGCTGATGTTTCAGAATCTACCGATAATCAGCCCGCGGATTCCGCTGATTCTCAGGATGGTGACAGCGAGGAGGAGTGATGGCCCAGCCTCAGGACTCCACGCCGAACCAGCCGTCGCAGACCGCCCTCACGGTCACAGCGGCTGCAGCTGCCGTCACCGCGCTGTACATCTGGGCGGAGATGCGCGTGGTCACCTCGATCACCAAAGGCCTGCGCAGCCTCGCCGCCTCGCATGGATGGATCTCACCCATCAGCTTCCTCACGAGCCTGCGCCAGACCAAGAATCAGGTGTTCAATCAGCTTGAAAAGCAGACACCGATACTCCTCGACCAGCTCGAGAAGTCAATTCTCACTGCAGAACCAATTCCCACGATTCACATTCCACCACCTCAAGGCCCCATAAATTTAGGAAAACAGCAGGGTGGCGGCGACGACTTCGACTTCACCAAACCACTCGCCGAGCGCGCCATAGAGGCAATCCGCACAGACCTGAGCAACGAGCTCAAGGACGCGCGCTTTCGCATCCTGCGTGTGGATGATGATATCTACAAGTGGCTGGGGGCGGGTGCCGCACAGGACGCGGACAAGGACTCCGGCCGTACTGTTCGCCAGGCCATGCGCACCATGTACAACGAACTACTCGCCCACGGCGTCACCGGCTTTACCGACAAGGGCGGGCGCGACTGGTCGCTGAGCAGCTACGTGGAAATGGCCGTGCGTACGGAATCTGCTCGCGGTTTGCGTGACGCGCACATGCAGGTCATGCAAGCCGCAGGCATCCACCTCTTCATCGTGCCCACGCAGTCACACCCGTGTCCCAAGTGCTTCGCATGGCAAGGCAAAGTGCTCAGCGTGGAACCTGATAAGCGCGCCGACGCCACCATAGAGGAAGCCACCATAGGTGGCCTCTGGCACCCCAATTGCGAGCACCATCTCAGCGCCTACATTCCCGGCCATACGAAGCGGCCGAAGCCACGCGAATGGACGGAGCGCGACGAGGCGCAGTGGAAGGCCACGCAGAAGCAGCGCAGCCTCGAGGTCAAGGCCCGCAAGACGAAGCGCCTTCTCGCCGCGTCCTCGGATCCCGAACTCTCCCGCGGCCTGCGCTCCGATTCGCGCGCCACCCAGCAGCAGATCCGCGATCTGACCGCCGAGCACAGGCTGCTACGACGCAGGCAGCGCGAGCAAGTCAATCTCGGCCTGCACAAATAAGATTTCGCTTCACCGAAACGGTGGGGCTTTTTAATAACCAATCCGAAACGGAGAAACCATGGCAGACGACGCCACAACCACCGCAGAGTCAACCACCTCACCCGCAGCCGAATCTGAAACAGGTTCACCTACACGCGAGACGACCACTACGGAGACAGATCACACAGATCTGGCCGCAGAAGTCGAAAAATGGAAAGCCCTGAGCCGAAAGAACGAAGCGCGCGCAGCAGAGAACGCGAAGAAAGCACAGGACTACGACGCTTTCCAAGAGTCTCAGAAGAGCGAACTTCAGAAGGCCCAGGAGGCAGCAACTAACTGGGAGAACAAGTTCAAGCAGTCGCAGATCACCGCACTACAGGCCGAAACGGCCGCAAAGAACGGCCTGCCCATCGAACTCTTGACTGCGACCACCCAGGACGCTCTGGACGCACAAGTTGCAGCATTGCAAGCGTTCAAGACTCCCATTGTTCCCAAGGCGAGCGGCGTCGACACCAGCGGATCCGACCCCAAACCCACGTACACGCGGGCCCAACTGTCAGACCCGAAATTCTACAAAGATCATCACGATGACATTCTCCTCGCCTCACGCGAGGGGCGCATCACCGCATAACCGAAAGGCATCAAAATGGCTCAGGCCAACATCACCACCACCGAGGCAGCCGCCTTCGTCCCAGAGATTTGGGCGAACGAAGCTCTCGACATTCTCCGCTCCAACATCGTTATGGCCCCCTTGGTCACCAAGGACACCGATCTGGCCGCGGCACAGGTCGGCGACACTCTCCACATCCCCTTCGTTGACACCCTCAAGGCCAACGACAAGAAGGCCAACACTCCGGTCACCCTACAGACTGCGACTGCCACGGACACTACCGTGAAGCTCGACAAGCACAAGGAAGCCACCATCTTGGTGGAGGATTTCGCGCGTACGGTCGCACAGCCGGTTCTCATGAACTCCTACCAGCGCGCACAGATCGTCGCACTAGCTGAAGCCGTAGAAACCGACCTCATCGGTACCTACTCCGCGTTCTCTGGTTCCGTGGGAACCGCTGGCACCGACCTCGACGCCGCGACCCTGCGCGCGGTCAACAAGAAGTTCACCGATAACAAGGCACCGCGCGGAAACCGCCACCTGTTGATTTCCACGAAGGATTCCGCAGCCCTCCAGGCCGACGCCTCCCTGCAGAACTTCTTCGCATTCAACGAGGGGGCGCGTGGTGACATCTCCAACGGACTGATCGCCAGCAACATTTACGGCCTCCAGCTCCACGAGTCCCAGCTCGTCCCCGAGGTCGCAGGTGCGGCAGAGGGAGACCCGGCAACCACGAATAACTTCGCGTTCGACCCAGGTGCCGTGATCCTCGCGTCCCGTCCCCTCGCCGCCGCCCCCGTGGGCACCGGTGTCGCACAGGCCGCCGTCACCGACCCCGCCTCTGGCATCGTGCTGCGCGTCTCCATGAGCTACAACCCAGACCAGCTCGGCGTTCAGATCACCTACGACGTGCTCTACGGCGTCGCCAAGCTGCGCGACGCGCTTGGCTTCGCCGTCCTCGCCTAACAATTCACGCGCCCGCGGTTCTCCACATCTCTTCGCGGGCGCGTTTTCATTCCTAAATCTATCTGAAAGGCAGTTATGGCTGCTAAGTCGAAGGACGCACCGAGCGTCCATTACGTTAAGAATGCCGCGGGCGGCGTGCAAATCGTCTCCGACGAGCATTTCACTTATTACCTGCTCACCAGTTACGACGAGGCAGGCACCGCACACCTCAAGCCCGGCTACTCCGAGCTCACCGCCGCCGAAGCACGCAAGACGAACCCACAGCTCTTCGGCGCGCTCGATCCTCAAATCCGATACACGCCCAAGGAACTGGTCGCCAAGGCGGAATACGCCAAGCAGCTCGCCGCGCTCAAGGCCACCAACGCCACAGCGGAGACCGAAGAAAAGGCCTGAACCATGCTCACGTACGCCACCGCAGACGATTACAAGGAATGGAACGACCTCGAGGCCGTTCCGGCGAACGCCACCGCGCTTCTCCGCTCCGCGTCGCTTGCGGTGCGCGAAGCCACCAGCCTCGACGTATACACCACCGACGACACTGGCCTGCCAACTGATGCCGACAAGCTACAGGCAATGAGGGACGCGACCTTGATTCAGGCCACCGCCCTCAATGCCTTGAAAATTGATGCCGCTCTAGGTGGTGTCATCACTCCGAGCACCACCACGTCGAAGAGCATCAACGGGGCGAGCCTGAGCTATTCCGCTGCCGAAGTGCAAGCTGCCGCTACCGGTAAGGCTCAAGCCGCACAAGCTCTCGTGTCCGCTGCCGTTCAGGCCCTGCGTCTGGCCGGGCTCGCCAGTAACGAACCATGGCGGGTGGGTTGATGGACGAGCTCAACGAATTCTACGTACATACTGTCGTCGTCGAAACCAAGTCCGGTACCAATGGACTTGGAGAACCGGTCGCTGAGTTCTCGGATCCGATTCCCTGCTTCATCCGCAACAGCACTCGGCTGATCCGCGACCAGGCGGGCCAGCATCTCATCGGAGCCACCGAGATCACCTGCAACAACCAGTATTCGGATCTGTTCACGCCAGATTCCGACGTGTACCGCGTTGAGGGCGACGCGCGCTCTCGTATGGGTAGCGTCCAGCTCGTCGATGTCGCCAGCAGTGGCGATCTTATACTGCCCGATCACACTACCGTCACCATCGTCTAGGAGGCCCGTCATGGAGTTCACTGGCCATTTCGATTTCGACGGCCTGGCAGGCGCGGGCGAATCCGCACTCACTACCGGCCTCATGAAAGCCGGAGAGCATGTTAAGGAAATAAGTAGTCGTCTCGCGCCGAAGGAAACTGGGCACCTGGCGGGATCCGCCGACGTGCGACTCGTTTCCCAGGGTTACGTGGAGATCCGCTACCCCGGTCCCTACGCCAGATATCAGGAGTTTGGCGTCTACTACCGTCACGGCAGGATGGGCAACATTTTGCATCATGACAACGGGCAGTCGTTTTATCTGACTACCGCAATGCTCGCCAACCGTGACAAGGTTGGCGAAATCGTGGCGCAGAGCGTGCGAGGTGAGATCTGATGGCATCACCCACAAGCGATGTGCTCGAGGAGCTGGCAAAGCTCCTCTCCGCGGCAGGTGTCGGCATCTGGAAGGACTCCACATCATACGACGCTAACGACACGGCCATCTTCATGAAGACCATGCCAGAGAGCCCAGATCGTTGCATCGTGCTCAATCTCACTCCTGTGACCGACAACGCGACACTACCTACTGGCACCATGCTGCTGCAGGTCGCCTGCAGGGGTAGCCAGTCGAAGCCACTAGATCCCGACGACCTGTGCGACCAGTGTTTCGACGTCCTCCACGGGCTCACCGACCATATGTGCGGCGACTGCACCATCGTGCAAGCTAACCGCATCTCGTCAGCCTCTATGGGTGATGACGATACTAAACGATGGGTACGTGCCGACCAATACGAGCTTGACGTGGATTATCCCCCAACAAATTTGCGCCCCATTCGGGGAGCTTGGTAAATCAATCAATTCCCGAAAGGAAAACAATATGACAACCGCACTCGCGCGTCGATTCCTCGTTGACGTGTCAGAAGACAATCAGAACTGGGTGCCACTGCGCGGCATCGACGACCTCGATCCCTCGGTGTCGCCCACCACGCAGGACGCCAACGACTATGATTCCGACGGCTGGGGCAGCAAGGAAATCACCCTGCAGGAATGGTCCCTCGACATCAAGGCGCTGCGCAAGGTGAATGCCGGGAAGATGGATCCCGGTCAGGAGCTGTGTCGCAAGCGTGAGGGCAAGTTCGGTGATGATGCTCGCATTTATGCGCGCTGGTACGACCGCAACGGCAATGATGAGGCCTACTCCGGCCGCGGTATCGTCACATGGAAGCGCTCCAAGACGGGCGTCACCGACCTCGAGGAAATTCAGGTCACCATTTCCGGGGACGGCCCTCGCCTCGAGATTGACAACCCCGTGAACTCTGCGACTACTCCCACTATTGTGAGCATCCTGCCTGCTGGCGCTGCGGTTGGCGACCTCGTACAGATCACAGGTAGTGGCTTCTCAGGTGCTACCGATGTTGATTTCGGAGGCACTGCCGCCACCTCGTTCACTGTCGCCTCTGATGCTCTCGTAGTCGCTGCCGTGCCCACCACGGGCAAGCAAGCAGTCACTGTCACAAGTGCGAGCGGCGCGTCTAACGCCGTGGACTATGAGGCTGGTGCAGCAAACCCCAGTGAACCCGCTACCGTAACGGTGGGGTCAGTGACACTGACCCCAGAAACCGTATCGGTGGAGGCGGGAAAAACCGCTGACGTTGCCATCGCGTTCTCCCCAGAGAATGCGACAGACACAACCATCAGCATCAATGACGCCGTAGATACGAGCATCGCAACCGCAACGCTCTCGGGTGCGACGATCACCGTCACCGGCGTAGCAGCAGGCTCCACTACCATCTCCGGCACTGTCGGAGACAAAGAGTTCAGCCTCACTGTCACCGTCACTGCAACCGCATAAACCGGCCATACCTTATCCGTCCCGCTTTCACATCCATGCTCCTTGTGAAAGCGGGATTTTTCATACTCCAGGAGCAGCCCATACAGGAGCAATCATGGCATTCAAAGACTATTCAGAATTGGCAGACGAACCCCTTGCCTTTCCCATCAACGGCACGGTTTACACAGTGCCGCCCATCAGCGCCAAGGATGGCCTCAAAGCTCAACAGCTCATCCAGCGCAGCGTCGAGGGCGAACCCATTCCGATGAGCGACCTCGCTTCGCTGCTACTCGGTTCCGCTCAGCAACAGATGCTCGACGACAATGTGCCGCTCGCTGCCTTCACGCGCGCCACTATCACTGCGATAGCCGACTTCCAGCAGGGACGCGAGATCGCCGAGGCGACATGGGAGACCGCGGGCGACCCAAAAGCACTCGAGGCGTTCCTCAATCACCTGAACACAAAGCGGGTCGCGGCAACTACGACCCAGAAACCGGCCTCTACGAATGGTACGAAAACGTCCCAGAGCAAGCCAAAGGCGGCGTAATCGCCCCCACGTGGACTGAGCTGCTCAACCAATGGGATCTGCTCGTTATCGATTTCCAGAGAAGCTACGCGCTCGAGATCGACGATCTCACGCTCCTCTCCCACCGCTCATGGCAGTGGCTCCTCCGCCGCATCAGAGGACTCCTCGCCGATCCGCAGTCACTCATCCGCCGCCACCTCGAAACACAGCAGGAAAAAGAATAGAAAGGCTGAACAATGGCCGATACCTCCGTTGGATCCATCAGGGGTGAGCTGGAACTCGGTGTCTCTGACTGGATGGAGAGCATCGGCAAAGCCAAGACGGCCGTTGACAGCCTCAAAGACACGGACGACATCACCCTCGACGCGGACGTCAGCAGGGCCCTCGCCAAAATCGAGGAAGTCCGTGCCTCTGCCGCCGCTCTCTCCGATGACCGCCTGGCGGGACCCTCGGTTTCCGGCGACAGCTCCGATGCTATTGCCAAGTCAAAGGCAGTAGCCGCCGCCACCCGGGACCTCGACGCCGCCAATCAAGGGGTCGCCGCCAGCTATCAGAAGCTCGACGAGGCTCAGTCTGCCGCCGGTGAAGGATCCTCGCGTTATCTCACTGCGCAGGCCGGCCTTACTCGGTCGCTCAATCAGCAGCACAGCGCGTTCGACAAGCTCAACACCGCTATCGACACTGAGAAAACGAAGCTCTCTCAGTCGGAATCTGCCACTAATAATGATGCGAAGGCCAAGGCCACACATGCAACCGAGACTAATCGAGACGCTCAGTCACAGAACAGTCTCCTCAGTGCGCTGATTCCGCTCGCTCCTGCTCTTGTTCCTATCGCTGCTGGCGCGGTTGGCGTGGGAGCAGCACTGGGCGGTATGGCTATTACTGGAGTGGCTGCCATCATGGGTGTGAAGGCGGCTATGGCGCAGGGCACTGCAACAGGTGACGCTTACAACCGAGATCTCACAGCACTCAAAGTTTCTATGAGTGGCCTAGCGAGTACGGCCGCAGCGGGCGCGCTCGAGGGATTCCATCGTTCCGTCTCAGCTATCAACGCTGACATGCCTGTAACCAACCGTCTCGTTGCTCTCATGGCGCAGGACGCAGGCCGCATTACTGGCAATGGAGTTGCCGGATTCCTCGGTATTCTCAACAATCTGCAGCCTGTCATCCAGCAGGTGGACGCATGGCTCGTCCGAGGATCCGAATCGTTCGCACAATGGGGAACTGGTAACGGAGCGAAGGAATTTGTCGCCTATCTCCTCGGCGCACTGCCAGGGGTAGAAAACACTCTCAGCAGCCTCTTCACCGCTGCTGGACACATCGTGCAGGCGTTCGCTCCATGGGGATCCATCGTTCTCACTGCAGTAACCACCGTGGGGAATGCGATCAGCGCAATCCCCGCCCCGATCCTCACCACTCTCGCAGTGGGTGGCATGGCCGTGTTTACTGCGTTCAAAGCCTGGAGCGCGATCAGCGGCATCATCACCGGCGTTAAAACAGCCCTCGTAGGAATGGCCGCCGCCACCGGTATTGCAGCTGGACCCATCGGCCTCGTCGTTGCTGGCATCGGTCTCCTCGCTGGAGCCTGTGCCGCATTCTCTAGCAGCAGCCAGAGTGCCACCGACGCACAAACCGATTTCACCAGTGCCCTACAGCAGTCCAACGGTGCTCTCGATGAGAACGTTCGCGCGCAAGCTGCAAAACAGCTCCAGGACGCGGGTGCAATTGACAAAGCAAAACAACTCGGCATCAGCACCCAAGAACTCGTTGACGCCGCACTCGGTGAGGGCGACGCCTATGACACAGTGAGCAACAAACTACAAAAAACAGCTGACGCGCATAAAAACGCAACCAGCGCTGGAGCTATGGGGGTAACAACGTGGGATTCCGAGGGACGCGCAGCCCAGGACCTGTCCTCCGCTCTCGCAACCACTCACGACGGACTGTCGAACGCTGTGCAGGACCAAAAGGAGCTCGATGACGCCACTAAGGGATCTATGGCCTCCTCCACTGGGGAACAGACAATCCTCGGCGTCACCTCTGATAAGTTCAACCAGCTGAGCACGGCAACGAATAACGCAACTACGGCCGCCAATAACTACAAGACAGCTCTCGATATTCTCAATGGTGGCGCGCAGGCCGTAGAAGCGTCCCAGATCAAACTGTCGCAAGACTTCACCAATGGCGCTAGCACGATTCAGAGCAACATCAAGTCCACTGACAAGGCCACCGCCACCTCCATGGATGTGAACACCAAGTATGGTGCTGCGAACCGGCAGACGATTCTCGGCATGATCCAGGACTCGCAGCAGCTCGCCGACTCGATCATTAAGAACGGGAAGGATGACGAGGCTACGCGGCAGAAAGCCAACGCCTCGCTCACCCAATCCAAGCAGAAGATTCTCGAATTCGCGGCGGCAAACGGCCTGAGCGAATCAGCGGTGAAGAAAATGCTCGCCTCTATGGACCAATACAACGCAAAAGATGTACCGGCCAAGACCATCAAGGTGACGGATCTCGCCTCGAAAGTGTTCGAAGCAGTTGGTCTCAAGGCCAAAAGCATCAAGAACGGCAAGGTCACTATTAGCGGTAATAACAAGGCCGCCATGGCAGCCATCTCACAAGTCACAGGTGCAAAGATCAACAAAAAGACCGGCACCGTCACGATGAACAAGAAGCAGTATGACGTGGCTCTCGCAGTCGCAAACGGTGCGAAACTCGACACTAAAACGGGCTACCTGCTTGGCAACAACAGCGACGCATTCAGGAAATTCGCTGCCGCACAGGGTTGGAAGATTGATCCTAAAACCGGTCATATCAAGGGCGAGAACGGTGATTTCATGGCGAAGAAGAGAGCCGTGGAAAACACCACCATCGCAGGCAAAAAAGTCAACGTCAGCGCTGAACCGAGCAGTTTTTGGGGGACAATGGGTGGAATCCTCTCCCATATTTTTAGTGTCAACGTTGGGGTGAATGCCTCCAAGCACGCTGGTGGCGGTGAGATCAAGGGTCCAGGTACTGGCACGTCAGATAGTGTGCCTATTTATGCGTCTGCGGGTGAGCACATGCTGACCGCAGACGACGTGAATGCTATGGGTGGGCAGAAGGCCGTGTATGCATTCCGTTCCTCTCTCCACTCTGGGAGGACGGCTGATACTAGTTCTCTCGGGGTTGGTTCAGTCAGTAAAACCAGGACAGCTACACAAACTACGCTGCCCTCAACGATCACGCTGGTGGATGCTGACGGCAGTCTGCTCGGCCACATGAAGGTCATTGCGGGTCAGGCCGTCACGCAGCAGAACAAGAGTCTGAGAAGGAGCTTGATCAATGGTTAGTCTCACTGCGACCCCAGATCCGGATTCCCTGCCGCCCGACATCGATGTGCGTTTGCAAGCGGCGACCGGCGCGAAAATCAACACCGTCACCATCTCGCGCATTAAGGGCGGTGTGGAGACTGTGTTACGCCGCCAGCCCGCCACGGGCACAGACGGCACGGTGTCACTGGACGTGGAAGCCCCGTATGAGGCGGATGTCACCTATCACGCTACCGGTACTCTGACGCCACCTTCGGTTTCCTCCAAGTGGGCCGGTACCGCCCGCGCCTCGAACTCCCTGCTGCTGCTCGACGGCACCACGATAGCGACGAACAGGATCCCGGCCGCTACTCCGGTTCATGGCGATCCTTGGTCTTCTCGATGGAGTTCGGCGGATACCATTGTAGATCCTGGCATTCTGCACAACGTGCCTTCGATCGATGGAAAAAGATGGCAGGCGGGACTCATGTACCCGTCGAATCCCGACGACACGGCACCTGCCGCCCAGTCAGGGTTCTCCCCGCTCATCGAGGGTGCCGGAGACTACGTGCTCGTCTGGCAGCAGCGGCACACGGGGCCTACTGCCTCGAACGTGAAAGTATCCATTGGATACACGGCTGATTCCAAGACGTGGACGATGAAATTCCCGACCGCCACGGAGACGTTCGACGGAGCGAACTGGGTATGGCGTATGGTGCCCTTCACCGTCTCCTCGGCAGGACGTATCGCCTTCTATCTCGAGACGCAGGCGGAAACGCCGTTCGTCGATGGTGACGCCTTCGACTTCAACGATTTCGGCCTCTACACTGCCGCCGAATATGCGGCGATGAAAGCCTCGGGAGTCTTTTTCTTTGATGGCACGCGCATTGTGAAGGTTGCTGACACCAGCTTCGACGTGAAGTCCACGGCGGTCACACTCTCCACCAATTCAGGCTGGCTCATTCACCCGGCGAACCCGGCGAAGAGCATGGCCGTGCCGAGCCGCTACGTGACCTCGCTCGAATCCGTGGTGCGTCCCTCAAGCGCGGTGCGTCACGACGTGATGCGCTCCCGTTACCCGGTATTCACGATTCCAGGTCAAAGGCGTTCGCGCCAGTTCACGCTGAAGCTGCGGACTCAGACGAGCGATGACGAGAGCCTGCTCGCAGCGCTCACGGCCGATCAAATTCCCATTCTCATAAACTTCCGTCCTTCGGACAGGATCCCCGTGGATCCGATCTACGCGCAGATTCTCGACGTTCAGGAAGATCCATTCGCGCAGATGGCCTATCCAAGCGGTGGCCCGGGCGCGTGGCGCGTCTGGCAGTTGGCGTGCGTTGAGGTTGATTCTCCTGCCGTTGTGCAGGATCTCGTCGGCTGGACGTACACAGACCTACGGAATACTGAACGCAGTTACGCAGACCTACTCACCCACTACGCCTCCTATGCGGACGTGCAGGCGAATACACCGAGGAGCTAGCAATGTACTCAGTCACTGAGGAATACCTGGCCGCTCTTAATACGACGCATACAACCAGTGCTACAGCAATCGCCACACCAGTTTCCGGGGCGGCGGTGACGCTGCAGATTGTCTCCGGCAGTGTCACCGCCACGTATCAGCAGGGCACGCGCCGCACCGCAGCATTGGAATGTTATGCGGTCGGATCCGCAGGCGGCAAATCGATCCCACCCCAACAGGTAATAACCCTGCTCAAAAATCCCGGCACCCGCGTCACCGTGCAGGCTGGAATCGGCACTAGTCGTATGACAGAGGTGCTCATACCAATGTGTACGGGTAGACCCACTGACCCCCAGTGGATCGTAGGAGAGGGAACATTGTCCCTCTCCGTCACCGACGACTGGTGGCGCGTCAGCCAGGGTAGGTTCACCACCACGTGGGCTCCCACAAAGGGGATGCGACGAGTTGATGCTGTTAAACAACTCATGCTGCAGGTCGCCCCAAAAGCGAAAACTAGTATCACTGCTACTGACACGGGCACTATTAGTGTTGCTGGTGATTGGGGTGAGAACCGAGATAGCGCGATCAATACGATCTGCACGGACGGTGGATTCGACGCCTATTTCAACCGATCCGGCACTATCGTTATCGAGGACTCGAAAACAACTAGTGATCCTGTTCGTTGGACGATGAAAGCAGGCGACGGCGGCGTGCTCGTTGACGCCACCACTGGCGTAGAGGAGTCAAAACTCTATAACACTGTCGTCGTCAAACCATCCGGAACCGACGACAAACAAAAATGGACTCCACAAGTCGCTAAACTCTCCTCTGGTCCGCGCGCACCCGCCACACTCGGTGTCACAATCCCCTATTTCGTCGCCTCCCCTACAGCTAAAGACTCCGCCGCCGCCATGAAGATTGCGAAGGCGCGCCTCGATTTCGTTACCGGTACAGCCGAAACACTCGACACCACAGCTATCGCAAACCCTGCACTCGACGAAGGTGATGTGATTCAGGCAATCGTGCCTGGTGACACGTATTGGCAGGAGTCAGCGACCTCGTGGAAATACTACGTGGATTCAATCTCATGGGATCTCATCAACGGATCTATGAGTCTCAAAGCCAGAAACGAGGGGGCGGTGAGTGACGATGACGCAAGCTGATGTAGTCGAATTAGCGAGTCTCCTCCGCTCGCCCTCCTCCGCAACCTCTGTAACCGCACGATTTGGCACAGTGAAAACCGTGTCACCAGTCTTTGCCGCCTGTGAGGGCGTCGATTTCGAGTGCCGTGCAATCAGTGGACAAACTCTCACTGTCGGCGCGTCCTGCGTAATTCTCACACTCGGTATCGGCACCACTCCTATCCTCATCCAACTCGTCTGAAAGGCAATATCATGGCATCAATCGGCGCACATAAACTCCCAGTCCCTGCATCCTCAGCAGACCCCAACATCCCCTCCGACCTGACAAAACTCGCCACCGCAGTAGACTCTGCCCTAACGAGTGTCGCCTCTACGGCCGCATCCGATACCAAATCCGTGCGGGATTCTCTATCCCAGACGGGCACGTTGACCCCAGTCAGTGGCTGGAAGGCCTATCAGCCGATGAACGCACAGGTTCTGGGCAAGCGGTGTTTTTTGGCTGGTGCTGTGCAACGAACGAGTGCCACATTCACTGCAACTGCGTGGGATCCCAAGGACGTCGCCAAGGTCAGTCCTGCGCCCACGCAACGCTTCGATTTTGCTGTTCCAACAAACGCTCCAGGGTCGAACGGCATCGCCAATATTAGGATTGGTACGGACGGAGTCGTGTATGTGATGAATACTCACTCGGACAAGATGGAAATTACCCAAAATGAGTCCTGGTTCAGCCTCGCAGGAATCAATTATCAGATCAAATAGCCGATGGTCAGTTGATACTCCACCATGCGCCATCGAGAACAATATACGGGTTGGCAGTAGAGCTTGTTCCACCAGGCTCGCCTTTGACAGTAATAGTTCCGTCAGGGTTGATCTGGATGTTCGCTCGGTTTGCTGACGACCCGTTTACTGTTACGTACGTGGCTTCACTAGGTCGGTAACCCGTGGGTATCGTGCCGAACGGTTTCTCACCGTTTTTCACGGTGCCACTACCTTTTCGATGGGATACACCGCGTGCAAAAACAATGTTGCCCATCCGCATGATTGCAGGCGCGTGACCAAACGACTCAGCCTGGTAATTGCTGCCGTAACCGATAGTTTTCCACGTCTGGGATAGAGAATCCTATCCGGTGATGAGAGCATTAAATTTTCTCTGAGCCTCAGTGATCACGCTCAGATCGGGGTGCAGATAGTGGGCAGCCGTGGTCTCGATACTGGCGTGGCCGAGACAACGAGATACGACACTGATATCAACCCCAGATTTGAGTGCGAGCGTGGCCCACGTATGACGCAGAGACTCAGGTGGAACATACGGCAATTTGTGTATCTGACACCATGTCTTATAACGTCTGGCAACCTGCGGCGGTGTGAGTGTTCCAGTGAGTCTGCCCCTCTGATGCTGTTTGAGCTGTTTTAATCGTTTTCGCGCATAGGCAGGCAATATGAGGTCACGTCGGCTGAGTGTGGTTTTGGGTGGCACGATGGCCTCGTGCCCGTTAATCCATTGGATTCCCCGTTCGATGCGCACGATCCCACTGCGTAGATTCATATCCTGCCACTCCAGTCCCATCGCCTCCTCAGGACGTAAACCCAGACTCACACTCACGATTACCCATGCCTCGAGATTCCACCCCCAGCAGCCACGCAGGAGCGCACGTACCCCATTTGTGTCAAGCACAGGTGCCTCGTAATGCGGCACCTGCGGAAGATCGATCAATAACGCAGTTACATCTGTACTGGTAATACCCTCACGCCGTGCCCGTCGTAGCATCGCGCGTATCAGCGCCCACGCTTTCCGGGCAGCCCCCGGTCGCTCAATCCCGTCCAACCACGACTGCACCGCCTGCGAGTCGACCGCATCCATATCCAACGAGGCTAGTGGCACACAATGCAACCTCCATGCACTCTCATACCCAATCCTCGTACACTCACGCAATCGTGAACACGAGTCGTAATAATGCAGCCAGTAATCACTCAATAACATTTCCACTCCATTCCGCGCGGGACAATCCCACACGAAACACCACCATCCCACCCGTAATCGCGTGCGGGATTTCAAATTACACAGGGAGACTCAATGCAACATATCCTCAGCGAGATTATTAGTGGCATGGGCGGCGGCGGAGTCCTCATAGCCGCGATTGGCCTCGTTCTCAAACTCGCCCCAGGATTGTGGCAGAGAGCCGCCGACTCCCTCTTGAACACTGTGGATTTCAGCAAGCTGGATGCCGACTCGCAGGCCAGAAAACTCTACGAGACGGTCTCGCAGGAGGAGGACTATCACACCAAATTTGATCACCGTCTCGACGAGGTGCAAAAGGACCAGATCAAACCCGTCATCATGCAACTGATCTCACTGCCCGGCGACCATAGCCACGAGGTTGCATACGAAATGGACAAATTGGAGGATCTGGGCGCGGACTGTTGGATCATGCCCGTCGCCAGAGACTACATCGCAGACCACTCACACAAACCAACCACTGAGGAGAAATAACTAATGGCTACACATGCCGAAACCAAATCACTCAACCTGCCAGACGCAGGCACTATCGCCCGTACAGCAGTCCTCGGACTCGCTATCATCAACCAAATCCTCACCGCCACCGGACATTCCGTTCTACCGTTCAGCGACGAGGCGGTCACCAATACGATCACCACCGTGTTCACCGGTGCCGCCGCGCTCGCGGCCTGGTGGAAGAACAATAATTTCACCAAAGCGGCACGTGAAGGCTCACAGGTCACCAAGGCATTGAAAGCAGTGCCCGCGGCTGAAGCTACTGACATCGCGGCTAACGTTTCCGAGGGTGCGGAGCAGGAGGGTGATGACCTCACCGACGCAGGCCTAGATCCTGAGTTGGATGAATCCCCTGACCGAATCGAAACACAGGAGGAATCTGCTGAGGAGATTTCTGTTGAGGGTGGTGAGGCTTAATGGCGATGCGCACGACTGGTGAGGCACTAGCAGTGGCTAACACTGTCACTGTGGGATACGGGGGATTGTGTCTGGCGTTTGTTCAGCATTGTTACGCGGCGAGTGCTCGGTATGGGTCAGCCATCGCCGCGTGGAACGCGAGCCAACACAAACACTACTGCAGCTCCACATCCTCTATCCCGGTGGGTGCTCCCATTTATTTCAGTCCCCACGGTAGTCCCTACGGGCATATTGCTGTTTACGCGGGTAGCGGCCGAATGCGGACTACGAATTCAGCGACCGGGCGCGTGAGTACTAATAGCGTCGCCAGCTGGGAGGCTGTAGGCTATCGACTCCTCGGCTGGACCAGTGATATTGAAGGCCAGATCATTCCTAATCTAGAAAAGAGTTCACCTATGACATTATCAAACAAAGACATCAAAGCAATCGCGCACGCGGTTGTCTACTACGGCATTAATGATGTACCGGGAACCAAGCACGAAACCCTACGCACCAAAGTGGCATGGGCTCACAGGAACACGGATTTGATCCGTTCCACCCTCAAAACTCTGACTCCCGCAGCTATCGCTAAAGCGGTGTGGGAGTACGGCATCAACGATGTAAAAGGCACTCTCCACGAAAAAGCCAAAACGAAACTCGCGTGGGGACACCACAACACGGACCTGCTTCGTGACCAAGACACCGCTCTCACCAAACGACTCGACACCATCGAAGCTAAACTCGACAAGCTCACCAAATAGAACGGGAGACGATGAAGCAGACATTAGCAGACACTATCCCGCTCATGCAGAGCGCGGATTACCAGGATCGGTTCAGAGCGGAATATGAGCAGCTGACGATCCGCGCTAAGAAGCTCGAGTTCATGATTGGCCGTTACGAGCGCAACGAACTCGACTTCACGCCCAAGACTCCCTTGCCTCTCCTCCGCGCGCAGTTCTCGAGCATGGCCACCTACCTCGACGTGCTCGACTATCGCGCAGAGATCGAAGGCATCAACCTCAACGCCTCCTGATCGATTCTGCCGAAGGTTCACTCCTACAGGAAATTCTTACACCCGATTGTTATACATATTGCCCCGTCTCTCACACACGAGAGACGGGGCAATTTTTTTATCAATATCATTCCGATATGCTTAGAAAGCAACACCAGAGCACTAGGAGAGAAAATGATTCATGATAAATCAATCAAAGAATTCGACAATATTAATTCGTTCTTGTCGACGCTTTCAGGCCCAAAGTCGCAGATAGACATCGCCTTTGGATTCCAAGATACAGATAATTCATGGAAAAAACTTGACTCCTATCGCCTGATTTGGATTGGGGACATTGAGAACTCGAAAGCTCTCGGCCCTCTGATTGCAGAAAACATTCGTACAGGAATCGTCTATGAAATTATCGAAGAGGCGTCTTACCCTCAAGTCCGCGCAATAACCGACGATTGGATCGACGCCTCTGACAGGGAAGCACACGATTGATTTTTGAGCGCATTTTGAGCGCAAAACTTCAAAAATGAGTGAAACCGAGTCGAATTGGAAAGTATCGAAAAGTCAATATTTGCAATGCCTCAAGTAATATTGTCTTAGTGCCACTGAGACCCGTTTTAGGGTTCGAGTCTCTCATCGCCCACCTCGCTCTCAAAGCGGCCGTCTGCTACAGCCGCCGATCGAGCACGACAGAATTTCTTACGTCGCACAAATTCCTCACGACGCAAGGCAGTAAGAAGAAGCCTATTCAGGCAGCGAGCTCAGCGCTCCTGGCGACCCTTACCAAAAGACACCAGACGAACGCCATTCCAATTCTCGCTGACCGTGACCGGAGTCGTTACGTTCATCCCGGCGTTTTTCGCAGCATTTTGAATGGTAAAGGAGCTCGCAGCACCGTCACGACCTGGCTTGGGCGTGACAATCCAGAAAGGTGCATCCTCGCCACGTGTGGCCTCGGCGTCGACAATGGTATCGGCGAGTTCGTCCTCGTCGTCACCGTCACGCCACCACAGCACAACGCCATCCGCGACGCCGTCATAATCTTCG
>JALCOX010000014.1 GCA_022649925.1 Bifidobacteriaceae bacterium
GCAAGAAGAGTGATTCTTCCTCAACGACACCCTCGGCGTGGTCTTCGGCGCGGGACAGTGGGCGACGCAGCGCGACGGGTCAGACCTCCGAAAACGAGCCAATGGATAAACAGCACATCATCCGCCTCATTGTCGTCAAAGCTGCGTACCCGCTCGTCGCCTTTTGCATCGCGGGCGCGGCCTTCGTCTTCGTGTGCGCGGCGGCATTCTGGCTGTCGAATGGTTCCCTGGGAACAGGTAATCTCGCAAGTGTTGGAGTCAGCATTTCGGCGTCGACGCAGGCGACCGCGCGACCCGCCTTCTCGGGACTCCTCATCGCGTGGGTTATCGCGCTCGTCATATTCTGCGCCATCACGATTTTCAAGGAGTACAAGAAACGGGAGAAGCCGAAGGTCTCCCTCAGCGACGACGACCTCGTTCCCCTCGACGAAATAAAAGTGCGAGAGGATATCCCAGGAGCATCTAATCCCTCGGACGCGAACACTCCGGTCGCGCCCCCGTCACCACCACGAGCCCGACGGAGCAGCAGCGGCCGATGAGATCGTAGGTCCTGAAACCGCACGAACAAGGCAAGGAGAAATAGAGAACATGACGAATCGACACCCCATCACGAGGGCACTCGTATCTGTTTTCTACAAGGACCATCTCGACGTTCTCGCAACGGCATTCGTCGCGGCGGGGACAGAAGTGGTGTCAACGGGTTCGACAGCAAAGAAGCTCTCGCAACTCGGCGTCAACGTCACGGAAGTCTCCGAAGTGACCGGATTCCCGGAGAGCCTGGACGGTCGTGTCAAAACCCTGGATCCGCATATTCATGCCGGAATTCTCGCGGACATGACCAACCCCGAGCATCGCGCCCAGCTCGAAGAGCTCGGCATTCGCCCCTTTGACCTTGTCGTGTCTAATCTCTATCCCTTCGCCGAAACAGTGCTGAAGGATAGCAGTGACGCGGAAATCATCGAGAAAATCGATATCGGTGGCCCCTCAATGGTGCGTGCCGCTGCAAAGAACCACCGCAGCGTCGCCATCATTACGGATCCCTCCGACTACGAACTGGCCGCACAGCGCATCGCCGACGGCACGGGTTTCTCGCTTGAGGAGAGGGAATACCTCGCCGCTAAGGCCTTCGCACACACGGCGGCTTACGATGCAGCGATCAGAGAGTGGACGTCGAAGAAGTGGCAGAAGCCACAGACCCTTGGTGTAGCCTCCGACGAGGCGGCCGCGCCTGTAGCCAAGTTCGCACCCACGCTCACGAAGTCGTGGAATCTGGCGCACACGCTGCGCTACGGCGAAAATCCTCATCAGCAGGCCGCTCTCTATCTCGACCCCCTGGTCACCAATCGCTTTGCCGACGCCGAGCAATTGGGCGGCAAGGCGATGAGCTACAACAATTACGTCGACGCGGACTCCGCCTGGCGAACTGTCTGGGATTTTGCCCCGCAGATTGCCGTCGCGGTGGTGAAGCACTCCAACCCCTGCGGCGTCGCCGTTGCCGAGACTGTTGAAGAGGCTCATCACAAGGCGCACGACTGCGATCCCGTGAGCGCCTACGGCGGCGTGATCGCGGCGAACACCACGGTCAGTTTGACAATGGCGCAGACCGTCAAGCACATTTTTACCGAGGTCATCGTCGCGCCCGACTACGAACCCGAAGCCCTCGCACTGCTGCAGACGAAGAAGAATCTGCGCATTTTGCGCGTCGCAAATCCTCCGATGAACAAGACGCAGTTGCGTCAGATCGATGGTGGGGTTCTCGTCCAAACGACGGATCTCATCGATTCGCTCGGCGACGATTCGGCGTCGTGGAAGCTGGTCTCGGGAGAAGCTGCCGACGAAGCGACGATGCGTGATCTCCGCTTCGCGTGGAAGGCCATTCGCTCAGTCAAGTCAAACGCGATTCTCGTGGCGCACGACGGCGCAACAGTTGGCATTGGCATGGGACAGGTGAATCGCGTGGACTCCAGTCATCTCGCGGTCACTCGTGCCAACACTCTGGCAGACAATGCGAACCGGACCGAGGGCTCCGTAGCGGCTTCTGACGCCTTTTTCCCCTTTGCGGACGGCATGGAGATTCTCGCAGATGCAGGCGTGCGCGCCATCGTGCAACCCGGTGGTTCCATCCGTGACGAGGAGGTCATTGAATCGGCGAAGAAGCGTGGCGTGACGATGTACCTGACCGGTTCACGTCATTTCTTCCACTGATCGCAGACACGTGGTCCTTTCATTCACAGGCAAAATCGTCGAGGAGAGTCTTCCATTCTCTTCGGCGATTTCTTGCGCTCTACGTAGACTGGCTGAAGTTCGTTCTTAGGGGAGGGATATTCCATGACGTCTCACGGTGTTTCTGACGCGACCACAGAAAGCGCGCCTGAGCAGAAGACGCGGCCGCTCCTCGCAGAGGAGACGCACGAACATCCTTATGTTTCGGAAGTCCACGAAGGCAAACCCTGGTTTGAGTGGTGCGTGGCGGTTCTCGTCGCACTCAGTGCCGCGTTGGCTGCTTTTAAACTCATAACTGCTGCAGCATTCCTGTTGGCTGGTGTCTCCCTCGCGTGCGCAACGGTGCGCCTCGTGCTGCGACAGAAGAGCCCTTGGAAGGTGAGAAGTGTTCTCTTCGACGTGTTCGTCGGATATGCGTTCGGGATTGGGCTCATTGCAACCTACATCAGCATCATGCTGATTTCGCACTGACAGAGGTCGTTCCAACCGGGAGGTTCAAACCCCACCGGCCTGAAGGCACGCCAGCCCACTTCCGTGATTCACTCAACGACGAAAAAGGTGAGGGCCAAACACTGTTCGTGCCTGGCCCTCACCTGTCATTGCTGGGAGTTGCGGTTTACCCCTCCGATACAACTACTTTTCTTCGGGAGAATCCGTTGCGTCCGCAGACGCCTCAGTCTCAGACGCCGGTGCTGCGGTTGTGTCAGCATCTTTGGTCTCGATGACGGCGTTGAATTCACTGAGATCAGCGTCATCGGTATATCCTGCGTCGTTGGCGCCAGCATTTGCAGGGCCCTGAACGGCGGTGAAGGCAGTAGCAGCTGCGGCGTTATCAGCCGAGGCCTTGAAGGAAGCGGAGACGACGAGCACCAAGCCCACAATCGCACCTGCCAGGAGCGGAGCAACCCAGAATACCCACAGTTGCGAGATGCTGGCGGTCATGCCCTTCATCTGAGCAAAGAGCGCAACGCCGGTGGAACGCGCGGGATTGAGGCTTGCACCGTCAATTGGTGCGGTGATGAAGGTCGCTGCACCATAAGCGAGGGCCGAGGTCAGAGCGAAGTTCCTCCTGGGGGCTCCGTTGGCACCCATCGCGCTGATGACAGCGGAGATGACGACGAGCGATCCGATGAGCTCAACCACGAGGGCGAACTTCATATCGACATTGACCTGGGAATTGAGATAGATAGGGGAGTTGGTCCCGAATCCGTTGACCATGAAGCCCCACCACGACTTCTCCGTCAGGCTCGTACTGGTCGGAAGCGAAGGAATGAGGGGGAGGAGGAGTGCGGCAGCTGCGATGCCACCGAGAACCTGAGCAACACAGTAGACGAGGGCGTCAATCCACTTGATCTTGCTGGTCAAAGCCGCGACGAGGGTGACCGCCGGATTGAAATGGCCACCGGAAATACGGCCGAAAGTGAAGGCAGCGGCTCCGTAGGCGAAGGCTGCGGCGAGGGCTGTCGAGAACACCGTGCCACCAGAACCGAGGAGGGTCCAAGAAGCGGCGCCGAGCAACACGAAGATGATGAAGAAAGTGCCGACGAACTCGGCGAGTCCGCGGACGACAAGGCTCGAATGAAGGCGTTCGCCGCGAGCGCAGTCGCTGTCCTTCGTGCGCGTATCTCCGTTAAAAATGGGGGTTTCGAGCGAAGCTGCCTTTTGTGGCGCTGATTCGGACGACACCGTTGTTGGTGACTCGAATGATTCAGACATATAATAACCTTTGCTGTGTGTCGAAGGGCGTAAACCCTAAACGTACACATGGAAGTCTACCAAGTGCATCTGCAGTCGGTAGAGTGCAAACACAGTGTTTCCTCAAAGATTACTTCTGTTTCTCTGAGAAACTTTTCAGATTCGGCCACGTTGGGAGAACGATGCCACATCCATACTCTCGCGCCTCTAAGGCGCATTCAGATTCCCCAGAAGGTATTAGACTTCAAAAAGTACTCGCTTCCGCGGGTTTGGGATCACGCCGCAAGGCTGAGGAGATGATCCTGGACGGTCGCGTTGAGGTCGACGGCGAGCTCGTCACCGAACTCGGTAGCCGGGTTGACCCGGACAAGCAGCAGATTCGCGTCGATGGGTCGCGCATCCATGTGAACGATAAGCACATCACGTTGGCCTTGAACAAGCCAAAAAAGGTGTTGTCGACCATGGACGATCCCAAGGGGCGTTGGACTCTGCGCGACATTATCGGTGACAAGTACGAGCGCATTTTTCACATGGGACGCCTCGACTATGACTCCGAGGGGCTCATTCTCATGACGAATGACGGCGAATTGAGCCAGCACGTCATGCATCCCAGTTACGAAATTCAAAAGACCTACATCGCCACGCTCGAAGGAAAGATCTCCGGCGGGACTCTGCGCAGGTTGGTGACGACCGGTGTCGATCTCGATGACGGCTTCATCAAGTTCGACAAGGCTGCACTGATTGATTCTCGTCGCGACCAATCCGTGGTGCGCGTCGTGCTGCACTCCGGAAAGAACCGCATCGTCCGCCGCATGTTCGGTGCCATCGGTTATCCAGTCACTCGTCTCGTCCGCACACACATCGGACCCATCGCTTTGGGAGACCTGAAGCCGGGTTCGTACCGTGTGCTGTCAGCAACGGAAGTCAAATCTCTCGAAAAGCAGGTGGGACTGTGATAACTGTCGCAATCGACGGCCCCGCTGGGGTCGGTAAATCCAGCGTTTCCAAGGCACTTGCAAAGGATTTTGGCCTCGCCTATCTCGATACAGGCGCCATGTACCGTGCGGCGACGTGGTGGTGCCTCGACCAGAACATCGATCTCGACGATCAGCAGGCCGTCATTGACGCTGTTCTCGATTTTTGCACTCAGCATCTCGACATCACAGTGAATCCAGACGACCCGCGCGTCCTGTGCGACGAGAAGGACATCTCTGAGGAGATTCGCAGTCATGACGTGTCGTCTTCCGTGTCTCGGGTCTCCTCCATTCCTCAGGTGAGGCAGATTCTCATCGACGCCCAGCGCAGGCTCATTGCCCGCGAGAGTGGGGATGAATCCTTCTCGCAGGGTCGAGGTGTCGTGGCCGAAGGAAGGGACATCACCACGGTGGTGGCTCCGAAGGCCGACGTGCGAGTTTTATTGACGGCCCGCGAAGAGGTCCGCCAGGCACGGCGTTCGGGACAGGCGAAGATAAAGGCAGCTCACGTGGGTAAGGACGATGTCGCCGCACGTGACAAAGCCGATTCCAAGGTCACCAGCTTCTTGACCGCCGCTCGTGGCGTGACGACCGTGGACAACTCCGAGATGAATTTCGAGCAGACGCTCGAAGCCTTTGAGCGCATGGTCGAGAACGTCCTCGACGAAAAGGGCGAGACGTATGAGGCGCCCGAGGAACTCGTCGACGATCCAGAATTTTCCGACAACATCGACGACTACGAGCTCAGCGATGAGGACCGCGAACTCCTTGCGGCCAGCGAGGATTCCGACCAAGGTCCTGCTGAGCGTGCTCGCAAGGCCGTGGGCGTTCTCGCGGTCGTGGGCCGACCAAACGTCGGCAAGTCCACGCTCGTCAACCGCATTCTGGGCCGCCGAGCGGCCGTCGTTGAAGATACGCCAGGCGTCACCCGCGACCGAGTGAGCTACGAGGCAGAGTGGGCCGGAACCGATTTCCTCGTCGTCGACACCGGTGGGTGGGAAGCAGACGTCGAAGGCATCGACTCCGCCATCGCGTCACAAGCTCAGATCGCCGTGGAGCTCTCTGATGCCGTCGTCCTCGTCGTCGACGGTCAGATCGGGATGACTGACACCGACGAGCGGATCGTCAAGATGCTACGCACAGCGGGCAAACCCGTCACGGTTGCAGTCAACAAGGTGGATAAGAACGATCAGGAATACCTCGCAGCGGACTTCTGGAGTCTCGGTCTCGGCGAACCCATCGCGATCTCCGCAATGCACGGCCGCGGCGTGGGCGATCTGCTCGACGACGCACTGGCAAAGCTCAAGAAGGCGGACAAGACGTCCGGTCTTCTCAAGGACACTAACCTCCGCCGCATCGCGCTCGTCGGTCGCCCCAACGTCGGTAAGTCCTCGCTCCTCAACCAGCTGGCACAGGAGGATCGCAGCGTCGTCAACGACGAAGCAGGGACCACGCGCGATCCCGTCGACGAGGAGATCAGCCTGGGAGGCCAGCAGTGGCTGTTCATCGACACCGCCGGTATCAAGAGGCGCATGCACCGGGTCTCCGGCGCCGACTATTACTCCTCGCTGCGCACTCAGGCCGCCCTGGAACGTTCGGAGCTCGCCCTCGTGCTCTTCGACGTCTCACATCCCATTGCGGAGCAGGATCTGCGCGTCATGAGCCAAGCCGTGGACGCGGGCCGCGCAGTCGTCCTGATTTTCAACAAGTGGGACCTGCTCGACGACTTCGGCCGCGAGCGCATCGAGCGTCTCTACGCCACGGAATTTGAGCGCGTCACGTGGGCACAACGCATCAACCTCTCCGCTTTGACCGGTTGGCACACCAACCGCATCGTTGAGGCGATGGAGACGGCGTTGACGTCGTGGGACAAGCGGATTCCCACCGGCAAGCTCAACACCTTCCTCGGCAAGATTCAGCAGGCGCACCCGCACCCGCTGCGCGGCGGCAAGCAGCCGCGCGTTCTCTTCGCAACGCAGGCGTCCACGAGGCCTCCGCGCTTCGTGATTTTCACTACCGGTTTCCTTGACCACGGCTATCGTCGCTACATCGAGCGTTCCCTGCGTGAGGAATTCGGTTTTGAGGGCACCCCAATTCAGATTTCGGTGCACGTTCGCGAGAAGAAAAAGAATCGCTAACGTCGCCAGTTCGCGTGCCGCCCGTAAAGTGTCTCGCGGCACGCCAAGTAGCAGCAATCGAGAGTGCGTGCTATCTTATACAAGGTGTTTGCGAGAGTGATCTTGTGAGCATTCGTCGGGCCGTAGCGCAGCTTGGTAGCGCACTTGACTGGGGGTCAAGGGGTCGCGGGTTCAAATCCCGCCGGCCCGACCAGAACGTTGGTATTCCAACGAAAAGGAGCTTCGTAAGAAGCTCCTTTTTACATATTCAGTGAGCGTGTGAGACCAAATTCCTTCCCCTTCCCGGGGCGCCGCTAGAATGGTGGTTGCATCGATTCTCGACAGGACGGATTTTTATCGTGCCTCAGCATGCTTTGCATAAGCGGAGGAGTCGTGTGCCAATGGCGGCCGCGGCACTTCTCACCATTTCCGTAGGAACCGCGTTCCTGAATTTCCAGAACCTTCCTCTGGATCACTCGGCGAGTTCGAGGACTTTCTCCCCAGCGTCAACAATCTCTGTGGCCTCCGCTGGCCAGAGCGGCGATGCGGCAGCGTCGCGAAGCTTCGATCGCGCGGCCATCACCTCAGCGGGTATCACCACGGCGCAGGGGATGACGAACGATTACGTTGATGCCGATGGGTACAAGGATTTCCCTGAGGAGAGTCTCAAGCTTTCACAGGCGTACAAGAAGATGCAGGACCAGAGAAAGAAGCTCGCAGCGGTCTCTTCTGCTACAGAGTTCACTCTGCCGCAATTTATGTCCAAAGGTGTCGTGAGATGGGGTGGGCACAAGTTCACGTATTATTCCCAATCCGTACTCCCTGGTGGGGGTTTGAACATCCCGGGTCGCCACGTCAATTCCGCTGGATACGTTGTTGACTCTGAAGGCTACATCGTTCTGGCAGGGTCCGCGGCCATCGGCACGGTCTACGCGACGCCCTTTGGAGCAAAGGGAAAAGTGTACGACCGCGGTGTGGTCGGGAATCATCTCGATGTCTATATCCGGTGATTGAGAATCACATTCGACCACACCCCTCATTTTTTTCTGTCCTCAACCCTTCCGACTGATGTCATTGAGTAAGGGCGCGCAACATTTCGGTTCGCACCCCACCGTTCTGAGAACGGGAATACTCGATGACTTTGGGAGGATAAGAGATGCTCATCAAACATTGGAAGGCTGCAACAGGCGTGGGGATAATTCTCGCCGCCTCGCTGATTCTTCCCTCCGCAGCCTTTGCGGGGGACGGTTCAGGCGGCGCGGGATCTTCAGGAGATGGAACCGGATCAGGAACCGGAGGTCATCTCGCGTGGACGTACACCGATGGACCGTCCTATGGCACACCAACCGTGGAATCTGTCAAGAAAGCACTGGCAGACACCTCGCATGGGAAATCGATTCCGGTTGCGGTCATTGACTCCGCAGAGTCTCCAGGAACCTCGACCATTTCAACCGCCTTGACGAACGCCGTCACAGAATGTGAGTCCCGATACGCCGCCGCAAATGCGGGTTCGACCGACGCGCAGTGTCGACTGGTTGGTGTTGGTGTCGTTGAATCGGAAGGAATCGTGGCCGGTAAAGGTGTGTACAACGGGCACACTGGCGATTTCACTGCATCAGATTGGATCGCGCGGTGGAAAGGTGCCACGTCAGGGAAGTCCTACACGTACAAAGGAGCGCAGTATACGACCAAGGACTCGTTCAAAAAATCATCGGAGGGAATCGATGCAATCGTGGCGCGAGAGGCGGCTAAGACGCCTGCCGTCATCGTGATCGTCTTGGCACAGGATGAACCGCCGGCGCCAACGTACGATCTTTCTGTGTCGACGACGCAGGCTGGTGGTTTCGCCACGTCGAATGGGACTGCTGCGGTTCACGATACGATCACCACGTCGAATTCGTTGAAGAAGAATGAGTCTGTGACCGCGAAGGTATTCCTCAATTGGGACGGATATGCCGCTGCATCGACGGCCCAGAAGACTGCGAGCAAGACAATGGCGCTCAAGACGAACGCCGCAGGCCAAGCCTCTCCGACATTCTCGCCGTCTGATTTCGGGTGGGAATCGTGGGCTGCGGGTCGGTATTGGTATGACGTTCAGGTCGCCAAGCAGGGCGACATGAAGGATAAAGTTGATGCCGCGAACCGTCAAAAGAGCGAGCAGTGGTCGGCGACTCCGAAGACTCCGAGTAAGAAGCTCACCGATGGAAGTGGTAAGACCGTTGGCACTGGTGATGTGATCGCGTCGGGTGATTACGCCATGGCCGAGGTCACCGCGTATGCGGCGGGTTCTGAGGACATGTGGGTCGGCGACACCGTGAACACCAAGGACGTCCGTTTCGGCTCTGCCGAAAAGGACGTTACAACGGACGCTAACACCGTGTTCGTGACCGACCCCAATGGCAAGAAGGTCAAGGCCACCTACAAAGTGACCGACTCCGATACTTCTCGTACTCTCGAAGCTCACGTCGATACGTCTGCCGCCAATACGGGTGCGTATGTGCTGCACGTGCGCGAGTACGCGTCGGCGACCGGTAAGGATTACACGATCCCGGATTCTGGCAAGGTATGTTACGTCAGTGCGGGATCGAATTGCCAGTCGACTGATAGCAGGGTTGTTCCGAAGAAGACTCCAAAGCCGGATAAGGCATGGGTTCTGGATTCTAAGGGTGGTTTGACTGCCTCGGATGAGAAGTGGTCGAACACGGTTGGTGTTGACGGTAAGACTTTTGTTCCTGGTATGCCTGTTTCGGCGGTTGTTAACGGCCGTTTCCCTAAGGGTCTTGTTCATGATCTGAATTCCTACACGATTACTGATGATTGGTCTGACGCGGCGAAGTATGTTGATTTCTCTGATGCTTCGAAGGCTCGGGTTTATGTTGATGGTGTGGATCGTAGCGGTGTCTTCACTATTAAGACTGTTGGTACCACGACGGTTGCTACTGCTAAACCTGAGGAGTTGAAGGGTACGGCGGGGTTGAAGGCAGATAAGAGTGTCAAGTTGGTTGTTTCTGGCTCTTTCCGCACGAACTATTCAACGAACGCCGCGACGGTGAAACTCACTAATGGTGGTTCAGAGACGTGGAATAACGAGAAGAAGCCGACCAACGATCCGCCCGTGTTTACTTGGACGCCTGTGGTGGATAAGTCTTGGATTAAGAAGAACACGGCAGGCCAGTGGGCTTCGGCTATTGACCCAAGTAAGTCCAACAAGACGGGTGCTGATAATCAGACGTTCCTCGACGGTGACACTGTGGCTGCCACGGTGAACGGTTTGGTTCCCGCCAATCTGGGTGAGGCTCCCGATACTCTCACATTCGTGGATGATTACGCGCACGTGGATTATTTGGTTGACCCCATCGTCTCGGGTATCCGCGTGTATGCCAAGGATGTAACAGACACGAGCAAGTCCTCGGTCGCTGACATTCTCACGTCTGGTACGGATGTAACGAGCATGTTCAGTGTTACTCATTCTGGTACGAAGATCACGGTCACGGCGAAGCCCGCGTACCTCAAGACTCTGGCGAACTTGGCCAAGGGTAAGCAGATCACCACGCTGATTCCGTTCACGGTTAATTACGCGAACGGTGGCGGCGCGAAGCAGGTGCGTACGGATTTTGGTAAGGCTGCTGGTGATGAGGTCACGTTCTGCGTCAACCCCGACCAGGGTAAAGCAGGTTCACAGAAGCTGGTCAACGCTTCCACGGAGACGATCCAGCAGGGTACTGCTGAGTCGAATCAGCCTGGCATCTGCGGCTACGTGCCACCGGTGAAGAAGACGGTGGTTTCTGAGGCATCTGAGGGTGGGGATCAGTCCGATATTAATGGCAAGGGCGTCATGCCTGGCCAGAAGGTCGAGTATGAGCTCCAGACCTCGCCTCAGCTGCCTGCTTCCCTGGCGTATGGCATTACCAAGGTGCAGGTCACTGATCAGTACGACGAGTACGTGACCGCCAGTAAGCAAACCCTGGAGATCACCGACCTAGGTACCGGTCGCGTGATTCCCAAGTCGGCTTACACCACCACCTGGAATGACGCGAAGCATTCCTTCGTGGCCGCCTTCAGTGATGCGTATGTGCAGGCGAACTGGAATGCGGGCAGCAACCCGCGCATCCTGGTGCGCTTCGAGGCAACGGTCAACACCGACGCCCCAGTGACCAAGACGTTCGACAATCAGTGGGATCTGGATCTCAACACTTCGATCACGCCGAGCAACATTGTCAGCAACCGTCCCCAGGATCCCAAGCCCACCAAGCAGGACACACAAGACGACGCGAGCATCAATATTGATGGCCAGACCGCGCTGCTCGGCGACACGCTCGTCTACCGGTTGAACCTCGACGCTAGCGATCTGAAGGACTCTGCGTACCTGGTGAAGCGTTTGGGTATGGTCGACGACTATGACAATGAGTATCTTAAGGCTCTCACTGATGAAGTGAAGGTCTTGGACGCTCAGGGTAATGATGTCACCACAAAGTTCAACATTCAGGATAAGGATGGCGTCTTATATGCGTTCTTCAAGACCGTAGACACGCTGATTCCCGCGACGGGCGAAACCGTTAAGGGAAATCCCCAGCCCAGTGATCTGAAGGCATACAGCACGAAGAAGCTCGACCAGAAGGCCTACAACAAGCAGACCGATGATTACGAGACCGTGTACGATTCCGCGATCGATCAGAAAGTTCTGGGTCAGGATTATCAGATCGTGCTCCCAGTCACGGTGAAGAAAGTCACCGACGGCTACACCGTGAAGAACCAGGCGACCCAGATCACCAACAACCAGAGCAAGGTCACCAACACAGTCACGAACCCGTTGAAGGAAATAAACCCTAAGAAGGACGTCGTGGTGAACGTGGGAGACGAGTCGGCCAATAACAAGTCGATTTACTTGAATCACACGTTCCTCTACGGCCTAGATTCGAGCACGATTCCCGCTAACCGCGCCTACCCCAAGGTTACTGAGTGGAGTCTGACCGATGATTACGATCAGTCTCACGACCAGTACACGGGCCAGTGGGCCGTCTACGCAACCCAGGACGTGCTGGACGCTTCCGGCACCGTGGTGGCAAAGACAGGCGACATGCTCGCCTCGTCCAGCACCACGACTCCAGGCGCGCACAACGACTGGTTCGAATTCACCGAGAAAAACGGTGTCTTCAACCTGAAGGCAACTCAGACGTATCTCGATCTCGTCAGCACAAACAACAAGCAGGAGCAATCCTGGCGCTTGTACGTGCAGATGAATCGCATCAAGACCGGCAACGTCGTCAACTCCTTCGACGAGACGCTCAACGGGGTGCTTCGTCACAGTAACACCGTCAAGACGCACACTCCCGACACCACCCCGAGCATCGACCTGGAAAAGTTCGACGTCAAATCCGGTTTGAAGAAGGGTGATCGCGACAAGACAAGCCAAGCACTGACCGTCACGGGTGACACGAAGATCGGTTTCAAAATCACCAACACTGGCAAGGAAACCCTCGGAAAAATCAAACTCACCGACAAAACCATCGCCGGAAGCGGCACAGTCAAGAACATCAAATACCCGAAAAACTGGGACAAACTGGAACTTAAACCGGGGGAGAGCGTCACGCTTTTCGGCATTCTCACCGGAATCACAGAAGGTGACAATCATACAGACGAGGCGGTGATCAGTGGGACTCCCAAAGAATCCTGCGCGGTGCAAGAC
The DNA here is from genome assembly GCA_022649925.1 of Bifidobacteriaceae bacterium. GTDB lineage: Bacteria > Actinomycetota > Actinomycetes > Actinomycetales > Bifidobacteriaceae > JALCQC01. The sequence goes on from JALCOX010000014.1 coordinate 12,696, forward strand.
AAGACGCCCTTTGACGGAATCACTCCAGAGCCGTCAACCGGCACCTGCGACAGTGCTCCCGTCACCGACCGCGACCTGTGGCACGGAAAGCGGAAGACACCTCCTGTGCCTCTGCCTCTCACGGGCGTGGATGCGGGCCGGATCCTACTCATAACGATGCTCACCGGAGGCATCGGAGCGGGGCTTCTCTACGGTGGAGCTTTCACTCCGCGCTCAACCCCGCACCATATTTCGCGGCGTTCTCTTCGGGGAAGGTGGTCACGCGGAGCCCGGATGAGAAGGTCCACGAAGAGCTGATTACCGACCACTTGCAGAAAACCGGAGAAGACCTCTTTGTGGGGAGTCGAGATGGATAGGCAACCCCACAAAGAGGCACCATCGTGACGGCCTTCCATGGCCACGGTTCCTCGTAGTTCCTCCGAAGTCCCGCGGGTGATCTCGCATTGTGATACAGAAAATGGCCATCTTGGCGAACTACCTCAGAGTGACGGAAAAAACAAGTCTTCCGTGAAACCGGAATCTTTGTTAGCGTCAAGGCGCGAGCCTAGAAGGCCACGTCCTGTACCTCTTCCCGAGGAGTTTTTATCTTTTATGGTCACTGAATCATCATCCATGGAACACAACAGCGCACCCACGACCTCAACCAAGCAGAGATCACCGCAGCTGAAATCGAGTCTGAGATTGACGCTCGCGGCTCTCGCTTCACTTGCGGCCGTCGTCTCTCTGGCCGGTTGCTCATCGTCGACTGATGCCTCTTCAACCCAGTCTGCATCCTCTTCCTCGGCAGGTTTTCCTGTCACTATTGGAAGCACGCTCGGCAGCACCACCATCACAGCAAAACCGACGCGCGTCTCCACCGTCGGATGGACGAATCAGGATGCGGCTCTCTCATTGGGAGTCGTGCCCGTTGACATGCCGAAAGTCACGTATGGTGACCCGGACGGTGACGGCATGAACACGTGGACCAAGGATGCCCTGAAGCGCCTTGGTGCCACAGGATCAAAGGCACCCGCGCTGCATGACGAGACAGACGACATCGATGCTGAAGCCATCGCCTCGAGCGACCCTGACGTCATCCTCGGGATCCAGTCCGGTATCTCGAAAAAACAATTCTCAACGCTCAATAAGATCGCTCCAACCGTGGCGTATCCAGGTCTTCCTTGGGGCACGTCCTGGCGCACCGTCGTGACCGAAACGGCCAAGGCGCTCGGTCTCGAGAGCAAGGGAAAGACCGTCATCTCGTCTACGGAAAAGAAGATCTCTGCAGCACTGGCACAGCACCCGAGCATCAAGGGCAAGACCGCCTCGGTCATGTACTTCGACACGTCAAAGCTCTCGAGCATGACGGTGTACATCACCACCGATCCACGTGAGCAGTATCTCAACGATTTGGGTCTCAAGACTCCCGAATCGGTCAAGAAGCTCTCGAAGAACGAAACGGCCTTCTACAAAACTATCTCGTCCGAAAACGCGGATCAATTCGACGATGTCGATATCATTATCGTCTATGGCGATCAATCAACGCTGAAGGCGCTTCAATCGGATCCTCTCCTCGGCAAGATCCCGGCCATTAAGAGGGGCTCGGTCGTCCTCATCGACTCTTCCTCCGAACTCTCGGCCGCCGTTTCGCCGTCCATTCTCTCAATACCTGCAACACTCTCCGAGTACACCAAGTTGATTGCGGCGGCAGCGGACAAGGTCAAATAGCAAATAGTTCACAACCCAACAACCAGATGATACGGACGCACACAGTGAAACGAGCAAACACGAAGGCACGGCAGAGAACCGCTCTGCTGCTGTGCGGGTCGGGTGTACTCCTCATAGCGGTGTGCCTGTGTTCGGTTGCGATCGGCTCGCGTCCGGTGAGCCTGGATCAGATAGTGACGGCCCTGACACAATCCTCCGCAGGAGGAACGGCACTCGAGGCCATCAGACTGCGCATTCCGCGCACCGTGCTCGGTGTCCTGCTGGGAGTCGCCCTCGCCAGCGCCGGTGCGCTCATGCAGGCGGTGACGCGCAACCCACTCGCCGATCCCACGATTCTGGGTCTCAACTCTGGTGCCTCATGCGCGGTCGTACTCTCCATGGCGGCCTTTGGCCTGACAAGCCCGTCGCAGTACGTCTGGACGGCCCTGGTCGGAGGCGGAATCGGTGCGGCAGTGGTGTGGTGGATCGGGTCCCTCGGTAAGAGCGGACCGAACCCTCTGAAACTCACCTTGGCGGGAGCCGTCGTCGGCTCGATGTTCAGCTCGGTCACATCGGCAGTGTTGCTCCCGCGCATCGATGTCATTTCGTCCTTCCGTTTTTGGGCTGTCGGCGGCATTTCCGGTGCGCGCTTTTCGTCGATGCTCCCGCTGCTTCCGATCTTTGGCGTGGGCATGGTGCTCGCGATCATCTGCATCCCTGGTCTCAACGCACTCGCGTTGGGGGACGAGCTTGCAGTAGGTCTTGGCGGCTCAATTCGCCGCATTCGACTCCTGTCGTGGACTGCGGCTGTGCTTCTGTGCGCTGCATCAACGTCACTTGCAGGCCCGATTGGCTTTGTGGGCCTCATCGTGCCTCACGTAGCGCGTCTCATCGTGGGTCCCGATTTCCGTAAGATTCTCGCCGCAGGCGTCCTCCTCGGGCCGCTTCTCCTGGTCGGTGCAGACGTGGTGGGTCGCCTCGTCAGCAGGCCCGCGGACGTCGAGGTGGGGATTGTCACGGCGATCATCGGAGCACCTGTTTTCATTGCACTCGTCCGTTCGGGATTCGCAAGGAGGTCGTCACTATGAGCTCTAAGGATCCTGCGACGATGACGGAAGAGGGCACCGCTTCGGTTTCGCTCAGCCGACGGCGGTCGCGTCGGCGTCGCGCCGTGATTACGACCATCCTCATCGCAGTGGCGATCTTCCTCGCCATTGCGGATGTGTGCTTGGGGCATGAGGTGTACAGCCTCTCGGACGTCTGGTCAGTGATCAGTGGGTCCGGCAGCGGGGGAGCGCAGTTTTCGATTGGTGAGATTCGCCTCCCTCGCGCTCTCGTGGCCCTGTTCTGCGGCGCAGGGTTTGGGATTGCTGGGACGAGTTTTCAGACATTGTTGGGTAACGTTCTTGCCAGTCCAGATATCATCGGCGTCACGGCGGGAGCAAATCTCGCGGCCGTGCTCGCCATCACCGTTCTAGGGCTTTCGGGACTGGCGCTTTTCGGCGTCGCTGTCGCCGGTGGCCTCGCCACTGCGTGCTGCGTCCTACTGCTGTCGTGGAGCAGGGGTCTCGCAAGCAGCTCGTCGCCGACGTCGCGATTCATCCTCGTGGGAATCGGCATCGCTGCGATGCTCAATGCGGCAACCTCGTGGTTGATGGTGCGTGCGGATCAGTGGGACGTGCAGGCGGCCTCCCGTTGGCTCACCGGCAGCCTCACAGATGTGGGATGGTCCGACGTGATTCCAGCAGTTGCGTGCGTCGTCGGCGGCTATCTCGCGTTGACCGTCGTGGGTAAATCGCTCGATATTCTCAGGTTTGGAACCCCCATGGCGACGGGTTTGGGAGTAAAGGTGAACAGCGCTCGAGCGGGGATCATCGTCATATCGGTGATGATTCTCTCCGTGATGACCGCGACCACTGGACCCATCGCTTTCGTCTCATTCCTTGCGGGTCCCATTGCGGTTCGCCTCCTTGGATCTCAGAAACCGGCATTGCTCTCCGGAGCGGCGGTCGGTGCCATCATCGTTCTCCTCGCCGATATCGTTGCGCAGCACTTACCCTCTGGAAAAGTTCCGGTCGGCGTCATGACGAGTCTGGTCGGCGGCCCGCTCCTCGTATTCCTCGTTGCTCGCATGATGCGAAAGGCAGAATAATGGCTCGAAAGACACTCGATACACTGCAAGCGGAGAATCCCCAAGGCGGCCCCCACGAAAACTCCCACGACTCACAGCATCGCCTGGAAGCCCGCAACGTGGAAGTCGGTTACGGCGACAATCTCGTCATCAAGGGCCTCAACTGTGCGATCCCACCGGCCAGCATGGGCTCGATCGTGGGTCCGAACGGATGCGGGAAGTCGACGTTCCTCAAGTCGCTCGCTCGGCTTCTCCCGGCACGCTCCGGTCAGGTTCTCCTCGATGGGCAGGCGATTTCTTCGCTCCCGACAAAGCGCGTGGCTCAAATCCTGGGTATTCTTCCTCAAGCGCCCGCTGTCCCAGAGGGCATTACGGTCGAAGAGCTCGTGTCACGTGGCCGTCACCCTCATCACGGAATATTCGGCGGCTGGAACCCACAGGATGATGCGGCGGTCGATGAGGCACTCGAACTCACGGGGATGACCTCCTTCAGCTCCACCGAGGTCGATTCCCTCTCTGGTGGTCAGCGTCAGCGAGCGTGGATTGCACTGTCCCTGGCGCAACAGACCGATATCCTCCTCCTCGACGAACCCACCACCTATCTCGACATGACGTACCAGCTCGAAGTACTCGACCTGCTCGCCGAGCTCAACGTCGCACGGGGAACCACCATCGTAATGGTGCTTCACGATCTCAGCCTTGCCGCACGATACTCCGACTGGATTCTCGCTGTAAAAGACGGCACGGCGGCCGCGATGGGGAAGCCCTCCGAGGTCATCACGGAAGAATTCGTGCGCTCAGTATTCAACCTCGAGTCCCATGTTGGGATGGACCCCGTCACGCACACACCCGTCGTGACGCCTTTGGAACGACATTGCCTCGCGGCGGCACGAAACCAGGCGAAATCGTGACGGGAAGACTTGATATCCCCGGGTTCCGACCCTTCCATGCTCACGTTGCGTCGCGTGAAAAAATCAGCGAGTCCTTTGTTCGCATCGTGTTTGCGAGCCCAGAGTTTTCGAGGCTAGGGACAGACGGATGCGATCAGAGAATCAAGATCCTCTTCCCACTGCCGGGTGGAAGGTGGGGAGATCCGCATCTGTTTGACCCGGAGTCAGTGGCGCAGGGCATGTGGTATCAACAGTGGAAGGCTCTGGACAACGACGACCGCAACCCCGTGAGAACATACACAATCCGTAAGGCGGACCCAGAGAACGGCGAGATGACGGTTGAATTCGTCTCTCATTCCAACCCTGGTCCTGCGGGGACCTTCGCGCAACAGTGTCGCATAGGCGACGAAGTCGTGATAATAGGCCCCGATGCCTCATCACGCCATTCAGACTTGGGAATCGACTTCCGTCCGGGTCCCTCGCGTCACCTACTTCTGATGGGTGACGAAACGGCCGTTCCCGCGATCAGCTCGATCCTCGAGCACCTTCACGACTCCGCGTGGCAAGGTTCTGGCTTGGCACTCACCGAGGTGCCTCGGAAGAGCGATTTCCGCACACTGAGAATGCCGTCGCACTTCCGGATGTACCAAACGGCCACAGATGGCCACAAAGGCGCCAGCTTGTTGGAACGGTTGAAGACCTTGGCCGCTTCGGGCGCGGCGGGTTTCACGCCAGACCGTGACCAGACCGGTGAACGCATCGCCGACGTCGAAGATCTCTCCGATGCTGACTTCCTCTGGGAAGTTCCCCCTCAGGGGCCAGATGACGGGCTTTATGCGTGGGTAGCGGGGGAGGCCTCCATGGTGCGTTCCCTACGTCGTTTTCTGGTGGGTAACCTCGGTCTCGACCGGCACCGCATCGCCTTTATGGGCTATTACCGCGAAGGCAAAAGGGAGATTTAGCACACTTCGCAGGTGTGTCCAATGTGTAAGCACCTAGTGGAAAACGCCTTAATACGGCCCTTGCGAACTCCGAATCGCTACACTTGAACTCTGTGTCATACGACAAGGAGGCTATATGAGCGCTCAGGGATTGCAAGCGGCGGTCGACAAAATGCGTGCCAACGGCATGAGCGATGTCGCCATTACCTCCTTTGAACACCTTTATCGGTCCTGGGAAAAGAACGACTCCACCTGGATTCGTGAGGCGGATGTGACTCCCTTCGCCGATGTCACGTGTCTCAGCGACGTTCACAACTCCATGGACTCGGACTTCGCCCTTGAGGCCTTGTCGCAGACCGCCTTCTTGAAACTCAACGGTGGGTTGGGAACTTCAATGGGCCTGAGCAAGGCAAAATCGCTCTTGCCAGTGCGCATGCACAAGGGGAAAAACCTCCGCTTCATCGACGTTATTTTGGGACAGGTCACCTCCACGCGCCACAAACTTGGCGTTGATCTGCCGTTGACCTTCATGAACTCCTTCCGCACGTCGAAAGACACGCTGTCGGTGGTTCATCGCAATCATCATTTTGTGCAGGACGAGGTTCCTGTCGAGATTCTCCAACATCAGGAGCCCAAAGTGCTCTTGGAAAATGGGGAACCTGTTACATGGGAAGCCAATCCGGAACTTGAATGGTGCCCGTCAGGACATGGCGACGTCTATTGCACTCTGAACGATTCGGGCATTCTCGACATTCTGAGCGCCCGAGGCATCAAGTATCTCTTCATCTCCAACTCCGACAACCTCGGGGCACGTCCCAGCTCAACGGTCGCGGGCTACTTTGCTCAGACCGGTGCGGAATTCATGGTCGAAGTTGCACAGAAGACGTCGGCCGATATTAAAGGCGGCCACTTCGTCGTTGACAAAGTAACTGGACGTCTCGTGCTGCGCGAGATGTCGCAGGTCCATCCCGACGACCGGGCCGATGCCACGAATATTTCGAAGCACCCCTACTTCAACACCAACAACATCTGGGTGAGAATCGACGCTCTGAAGGAGAAGCTGGCGAAGTACGACGGAATTCTTCCGCTGCCCCTCATCAGCAACAACAAGCACGTCGACCCCACTAATCCGAATTCACCTGAGGTCGTGCAGTTGGAGACGGCAATGGGTGCGGCCGTCAGTCTCTTCGACCACTCCACGTGCCTGAAGGTGGATCGCCCACGCTTCCTGCCGGTCAAGACCACCAACGACCTCTTCATCATGAGATCCGATCGTTTCCATATGACCGACACCTACGAGATGGAGGATGGCAATTATATTTTCCCCTCCGTCGATCTGGACGAACGCTATTACAAGAACATCGACAGCTTCAACGAGCGATTCCCGTACTCCGTTCCCTCCATCGCGGCCGCCAATTCGGTAAGCGTGCAGGGGGATTGGACCTTCGGCAGGGGAGTGTCGTTCTTCGGCGACGCGCGGCTTGACGACGAGGAGAAACCCTCGTATGTTCCCAATGGTGAGTTCGTCGGACCCAGCGGAGTTGAGCCCGACGACTGGCGATGACAATCAATTCATTCACTAATCGGCTGAATTTAAGAAAATAACGAGTATTCCGCAGATTATGAATTAAGATAGGGAAAGTGTCTTCGAGGCTTAGGCACATTTTGGTACGAACTTATCGAGACGTGAGGACAGATGGCAGAGGGTTCATCGAATGGTAGGCGCCGCTTCTCCGACAAATGGGGCAAACACGAACTGGATGTCTTGGCAGTTTTGTCGTCGGCGTTTCCCCAGTGGCTCACCTCTCGGCAGATAGCTCAGCGAGTCAAGGCGTACGCGGATTCGTACGGGGAACTTGCCGATCAGGCAGCAAAGGCAGCTTTCGCGAAGCAGTTCCAGCGAGATCGGGCAAAGCTCGCGGCAATGGGCATCGCGATTGAGTCCCGCCAGCCCGAATACTCGTCAAAATCGGACGGTCAAGATTTCGCGTCGTATCGTCTCCAACTCGGCGACGACCCACGCATTCGCATGCACTTTGCACCCGATGACATGCCGATACTCGCTGCAGCAAATTACTTGGCGCAGTCTCTGTCGTCGTCGTCCAACGCTCTGAAACCGGCGACGAGTGAGCAAAACGAGCACGACTCAAAGGATTCTCGTACGGCACCGCGCGTGCCGCACATTCCGGTTCCCGGATTGGGACTTGACTCCATTGCGCCCGGCTTGGGCACGCAGAAGATTCCGAAGAACCTCGTCGACGTCATCGATTCGCGCCGTTTTGCTGCGACGGTGGAGGCAGACGGAGAACTCATCAACGTGGCCTACACCGATTCTGACGACCTCGCGATGTTTGTCCTCGAGCACCCCGGCTCATCGGTAAAGAGCCCACAGGAGGCCGCCGATGCCTTCGAGCGCCGCCTCAATGCCGCAGCCGACTTCGATCTCGCGGACCTGGGACACAAGTCAACCCCTGTCCCCGCAGCGGAGCGTATCGTTCAGGCGAGCGTTCCGGTTCCGGTCGCAACCACGGCGAAGAACCACAGTAAGCGCAGTCTCACAGCGTCCAGCCAGACCGGTTCCGAGGTGGATCGTCGCCTCCGGCTCATGCTCTTCCTCTCGGCTCACTTGGGTGAGGAATACACACTCGACGAGCTTGCGGAGCGTTTCATCGAGAGGACCCGCACAGACGACGAGAAGCGGCGTGCCATCGCCGTTGTTCGCAAGGACATCGGCACTCTGACGACCGTTTCAGACGACGGTGAAATCGCTGGATCCCAATTCTTTGACATCGATTGGTCCTTGCTCGAAGACTCAGGAGTCGTGTCGGCCACCAATTCACTCGGCCTCGAACGACTCGCGGGAATCTCGCCGCAGTATCTGAGTCTTCTCACTGCCTCTGTCAGCTATCTGGCGCATTCACCGCTCCTTCCGGAGGACGCACGTCACCAGGCGCTCACGCTCTACTCGAAGCTGCGCGAGCACACCGTGCCCGGTTCCACCCCGTGGCTTAGCCTCACCGGCTACGAGCTTGAACCCCCGGCATTGCCCATCATTCAGGAGGCAATCAAGGCCGGTTCATTGCTCGAAATTGAGTACACGGACGGAGCTGGACGCACCCGCGACAAGCGCGTCATCCCGGCAAAGGTCTTCGTGGACGAGGGCGTGTATTACGTCGCCGTCTGGAACATGGCGAAGGATTCCAGGAGCTCCGACGAGCATCCAGTGTTCAACGCCTCCACTTCAGACGAATGGTCGGTCCTGCGGATTGCGCGCATTGGGAAGGCGGAACTCATTGAGCCCGACGAGCCTGTCCATCTGCCCGACGTTCCGGTCGACGAGCTGCGTCAGTGGAGCTTCGACAACGGGACAGAGGCTGTCTTTGTCACCGATAAGCCGGATCTACCCTTTATCGCAAAGCTGCCCGGAGCTACTGTGGAGCCCTGGAATGAGGGCGAAAAGGTGCATCTCACGGTGTCGTCCGATTCGTGGTTCGTCGCCTTTTGCATCGCGCACGCACGTCACATCAAGGCCGTGGGCCCCGAAACGCTGCGTACGATGATTACGGCTCGGGCCCAGCGTGAACTGAGCGTGACCTCCTGAGAGAGGTGTGAATCAGGGAGAAAGGGGCTTCGATGCCAGGCTGGATTTGGATCGTACTCGTGGCGTTTATGCTCGTCATACTCATTGCGGGAGGCGTTTACGTCTTTCTGAAAGGCCTCCACGCCTATCGTGGGCTCGGAGGCCTTGGCGCACGTGTCCAGAAAGATCTCTCGGCGATGAACATTGGCAGTGATCAATCCGACGGTGAAGAGCGAGCGGCTCCCGCGGTCACAGAACCCCTCTCACAAACCTCGCGGCGGTACGAGGACGCACATCTGCAACGCCTCGAGTACAAGAGGCGCCGACGCAATCGCCACACCCAGACGTGGGCGAGGTGGGAACGTTTCAACACCGTGAACACACCGAACAACGAGGGCGGCAACCGCTAAAAATGGCACATGTTTATAAAACAACGCAGCCTCATAGAACGACACAGCCCCATGCCTTCGCACAGACGGACGCGCGCCATCTGACGCAAGAGGGCATGACCGTTGGCGTCGTCACCAACCCAGCCGCAAATCGAGGTCACGGCCGCAAGGTGGGTCTCACCGTCATAGAAAATCTCCTGGGCCTCGAGGCATCACACGGAATCGCAATTCAGGATCTCACGGGAACCTCGGCCGAGGATTCGCTCCATCGCGTTCGCACCTCGGCGTTGAAACTCGATGCACTCGTCGTGGTCGGGGGAGACGGGATGGTCTCTCTCGGGGCCAACGCCGCGGCAGAACTCGACATTCCACTCGGCATTGTGGCGTGCGGCTCTGGCAACGACTTCGCCCGTGGCATCGGCCTGCCTATCAATCGCATCAAGACCTCCGTCAACGCCATCATCGCGGCGCTCACCACGCGAACCGTGGTCCCTATCGATCTCGGCCACGTCGTGTCCCCAGAGGACGGCGGCAACCGCATCGACAAGTATTACGCGGGGCAGCTCTCCTGCGGTGTCGACGCGCAGATCAATCAGGACGCCAACGTGTCTCACCTGCCCGTCGGTCCGATTCGTTACATGGCAGCCGCCATCAAGGAAATCAGCCATCTCAAGGCCTACGGCTATTCGATGAGCTACGTGGGCAAGAGCAAAAGCGGCGACGACGAGCGCGACAGCTTTGACTTCGATTCACCACTGCTGAGCATTGCTAACTCGCGCTTCATTGGGGGAGGGATTGAATTGTCTCCAAAATCGGACGTGCGCGACGGACTGCTCGACCTCATCTGGGCTCGCTGGAAGCCAACGGGAAGCCAGGGACTCAATCTGCTCAAGCGCGCGTACCAAGGTGACCACCTGAGTTCTCCGGTCATCGGCAACGAACTGGTGACGTCCGTTCTCATCGAGAGGTCGGAAACCGGTGACGCTGCACCCATCGCCATGGCGGACGGAGAAGTCGTCGGAACGCTGCCTCTGAAGGTCAACGTGGCACACGCAGCCCTGAAATTGCTGGTACCGCCGTCCGTGGCATCGGCGTGGGAGGAATGGAAAGATCACGAAACGAACTGACAACGACGAGGCATTATCACCCGCCCAGCGGTACAACCGCTTCAAGGAATATGCCTCTCACGAACGCAGTGTCGCAGGCTCTTTTGAAAGGTCCCTCGATTTTCCCTTGGACGATTTCCAATCCAAGGCACTGACATCCCTCGAAGAGGGGAATAACGTTCTGGTAGCAGCCCCCACAGGCGCAGGCAAGACGGTTGTGGCAGATTTCGCCATTTACCTCGCCCGACACAAGAACGTCAAGGCGTTCTACACCACCCCCATCAAAGCGTTGAGTAACCAGAAGTACCACGACCTGGTGGAGGAGTACGGCGAGAACCAGGTGGGACTCCTCACGGGAGATACCTCAATCAATTCCGAGGCGAACATTGTCGTCATGACGACGGAGGTGTTGCGCAACATGATTTATGAGCGCTCCACCACGCTCGATGCGCTGCGCTACGTCATCCTCGACGAAATTCACTTCCTGGGGGACAGGTTCCGCGGCCAGGTCTGGGAAGAAGTCATCATCCACCTGCCACAGAGCGTGAAAATCGTGGGACTGTCGGCAACCGTGTCCAACATTGAGGATTTTGGGGCCTGGATCGAATCCGTCCGTGGTGCGACCTCACTCATTGTGTCGGAGACGCGCCCAGTTCCACTCGACCAGAGCGTGATGCTGCAGCCTTCCCGTCACCGTGAGCCCGAGATCTTTGACCTGTATCAATCGTCGGTGGACTCGAGCCGGCAGTCAGCGCAACGAAAATCCCCTCGCGTCAACCCGGAACTCATTTCGCGTGTGCGCGAACTTGACCGCATGGCGCAGCGTCGTTCTCCCGAGCGGGAATCCCGCAGAGGGGGACGCAACCATCACTCCAGTCGAAACGATCACTCCCATTCATCGGCGCACAGGTTTACGCCGTCGAGGTGGGCGGTCGTCGACGAGCTTGACTATCTCGATCTCCTTCCAGGGATCTATTTCATCTTCTCTCGGGCGGGCTGCGACGCCGCCGTCGAGCAATGCCTCCACGCCGGCTTGGAACTCACCACCGACGCGGAAGCCCGCCGCATCCGCCAGATTGCGGATGGAATGGTGAGCGGAACCATGAGCACTCAAGATCTCAAGGCCCTGCATTACTCGTCGTTCCGCTTCGCACTCGAGCAGGGCTTTGCGGCCCACCACGCGGGCATGGTCTCGCTCTTTCGTGAGATTGTGGAGAAGGTCTTTGAGGAAGGCCTCATCCGGGTCGTCTTTGCCACGGAGACACTCGCCTTGGGCATCAACATGCCCGCTCGTTCAGTCGTGATTGAGAAGCTTGAGAAGTTCAACGGATCCGACCACGTGCCGCTCACGCCCGGCGAATACACGCAGTTGACAGGTCGTGCGGGGCGGCGAGGGACCGATGTCATCGGCCACGCGGTCGTCGTGGATCACGCGAATTTCGACCCAACGGCACTGGCGGCGTTATCCTCCCGCCGCGTGTACCCGCTGCATTCTCAGTTCTCTCCGTCTTTCAACATGGCCGTCAACCTTCTCAACGTTCACGACTACGACACTGCGCGTCGCACCTTGGATCAGTCCTTCGCACAGTGGGAGGCCAGCGAGTCGTCCACGGATCTCGAGGCCAGCATCGCGACTCTTGAGGAGACTCTGAAAGGTTACGAAGAAGCGTTTGCCTGCGACTTTGGCGATTTCAAGGAGTTCCTCCAGCTGCGCTCCACACTGACCGACCTGGAGCGCTCGGCTCGCCGCAAGCTCAAGCACACGCAATTTTCTTCGGATAAGGCTAGAAAGAAGGCCTTTGCCGCACTTGACGATCAGATTGCGCACACGCGCAAGGCCGAGCGGAATCATCCGTGCAGAAACTGTCCCGACCTCTCGAAACACCTCAAGTGGGGCAACCGGTGGCTGCGCGAGCACAAGGAGTTGATGCGCCTACAGAACAGGTACGAGTACCGCACCGGCATGGTCGCGCGCCGCTTCGATCTCATCTGTTCCGTGCTCAAGGACCTCGATTATCTCAGAGACGACAAGCGTTCACACGGTTTTGAACTGACGTGGCGAGGCCAGGTGCTTCGACGCCTGTACACCGAAAAGGACCTTCTCCTCGCAGAATGCCTCATTGGGGGAGTTTTTGACGATCTCACTGCACAGGAGCTCGCCGCCGTGATGTCCGGAGTCATCTATGAATCTCGACGGTCTTCGTCTTCTGAACCGAGGCATTTCCCCGGAGGGCGCAACGGCGCGATCGCGGTCGCAGCCACTCACATGAGCGAGATCTGGGAGGATCTCAGTTACACGCTCGAGGACGCGAACTTGGATCCACCGGAAAAGCTCGATTTTGGCATTGTCGAAGCGATTTTCGATTGGTCCGCTGAGAAGCCGCTCGCGCGAGTTCTCGACGAGAATGATTTCGGACCCGGAGATTTCGTCCGCACCTGCAAGCGTCTCTGCGACGTTTTGGGACAGCTCGAGACAGCCGTTGACTACATTCCGCAGAGCTCTCGTCTGCGTGATGTCGCTCGGGAAGCTTATGACCTCATCAACAGGGGAGTGGTGGCCTATTCAGGCACTATGCCAGGAGAAACTAAATCTGAAGACGGGAATAAAACAGGAGTCCAAGCTGTTCAGTAGCTTGGAACAAGCACTCTAGGAGGAATAAATGGCAGAACGCAGTCTGCGCGGTATGAGTATCGGTGCAAAGTCACTGGAATCGGACGAGAATGTCGACTTCGCAGCGCGCATCGAAGTGGCGTATGTGTGCCCGAAGAACCATCGCACGATTCTTCCCTTCGCCGAAGGCGCAGAGATTCCGGATCAGTGGGAATGCCGCTGCGGTCGCACCGCAACCCGTGAGGATGCCACGACTTCGGATTCACTCGAACCAGGAAAGCCTCAGCGCACTCACTGGGATATGCTTCTCGAACGCCGCAGCGAAGACGAATTAAAGGAGCTCCTGAAGAAGCGTCTCAAGATGCACGCCGAAGGTTGGTTCCCAGACTACGAGTGAATTTCGGGGGAGCACGGAGCAAGGTGGGAAGACGCAGGAACATATGGAGATACAAGGGCGCCGCATTGTTCTTTTGGACCTCGATGGGACTCTGACCGAATCTGGTCCGGGAATCTCGGCCTCCGTGCGCCTCGCCTGCAAGGCAATTGGTCTCGATCTCCCCAATGCAGCGGAATTGCAGCGCTTTATCGGTCCTCCAATTGGAGAATCGTTGGAGCGCAACGGTGTCACCGGGGATGACATCACTAAGGGTGTTCAGGTCTATCGCAATGCGTATGCCAACCCGACTTTCCCAGATCCGTTGAATCCAGGTAAATTGGTGCCCGGCATGTATCTCAACAGTGTGTACAAAGGTATTCCAGAGGCCCTGACGACTCTGAGACACGAGGGATACATTCTCGCCACGGCAACGGCCAAACCCGAGCCTCAGGCGATTCCCGTGTGCGAGCGTTTCGGAATAACTCCGCTTGTCGATCATGTGTACGGCGCCACGCTCGACGCCAGCAGACGACATAAGGCAGACGTCATCAGGTATGCGCTTGCCGGTCTCAAATTCTCGAAGGACGCCGGGGACCGCGTCGTCATGGTTGGCGATCGCTGGACCGACGTCGATGGCGCTCACAAAGTCGGAATCGACACCATCGGAGTGCGCTGGGGTTATGCGGAGGCCGGCGAGCTCGAAAAGTACGGCGCAGTGGATTATGCCGCGGAGCCATCAGATCTGCCGAGTGTTGTTGATCGTTATTTTGCTGCGTGATGATCGTTGCATCCATCCGTCTACACTGAAATGTTCGTGTGACGGAAAATACACGGCCTTGCTGAAGCGGCATCACCAGAGTGCGTTTTCCATCAAAAAATGACACTTACGCAGGAATAACTGAAGGAAGAAACACGCGCATCAAGCAGGTGGATCACTAGGATGTGTTTCTGTCAGAAGAGTCAGAAGAGTGTTGACGTGGAGGGTCACTAGAAGAGTATTGCCAGTAATGGATCCACAGGAAGAAAGATAAGTATTTCCAGAACTATCCTGAATAGCCGATAATGTACGTTATGTCAGATTACGAAGAGAAATTCTGTATCAACCTCACACCCGCCGGTCTCCCACCATTGAACAGCCTGAACCTTTACCCTGCCACCGCGTCATAAAAACTGTGACATCACGATCTAAGTGTCAGTCAGCCCTGAGGCAATTGATCTGAGCAAAATCCACACCGGGAACGGAATTCCTCATCCTTGTACTGTGCCTCAAGAAAAATTCTCATTCTCTTCTTTGGAATACTTGCGCTCTTTGATTGGCCTTGGATTCGATTCATAAAATCGAATGAGAAGCGTAATGAAGAAGTAAAGAGACCCGAAGCACAACAACGCCGCGAAGCCACCTTGGAGCCCTCTGGAGAGATTGGAGACTCCGAGTCCTGCATCCGGAATATTACGTATGAGGAGGACTCCCCCAACAAACGCCAATATGAGAATGACAAAAACAACGAGGGTATTGAGGCGTCTGTTCTTGTTATTCATATTCTCACGCAGCGGCACGTTCCTCTTCGCGCTGCTCGAGCTTCTTGCGCAGACGCATGGCGGCCAGTTCATCGATCACACGACCGGTCTTCTCCGAAATTGTCTGCTCATCGAGATCAATGCACTGTTCGTGCGTCAGCTTCTCTTCGATCTCATGGTGCAATGTGCCAATTGACAACCCGAAGACCGCCTTACCGCCCTTGACAAGGTCGAGAACCTCTTCGTCTGTCGTGCACTGATAAACGCTTTCTCCGTCACTCATGATGGTAATCGTCGCCATATCATCAACACTATGTTGATTAAGATATCCGATAGCCACCGTGACATTTTGCAGGTTCACGCCCGCGTCGAGCAGCCTCTTTGAGACCGCCAAAACGAGAATGTCCTTGA
This sequence comes from Bifidobacteriaceae bacterium, assembly GCA_022649925.1. Lineage (GTDB taxonomy): Bacteria > Actinomycetota > Actinomycetes > Actinomycetales > Bifidobacteriaceae > JALCQC01. Next base: position 28,335 of record JALCOX010000014.1, read on the forward strand.
AGGAGTAAAGGCGACGAGATCCCGAGCCATTTGATGAATGGAGCGAGGGTTCAACAATGTGCTTGCGAGCCCAGTAATCGAGCTGACGATAGGTGATGCCGGCGACCTTGGAGGCCACCGTTCCTCGGTAGGCACGGTGCTCCCCTATCTGCGCCGAATCAGCGAAAAGCATACCCTGAACGGGCTCGGCGGCGTCAGACTCATGCGCAGTGTCGACTGTGTTTTCATCTGCCGCTTGGGCATCCTCATGTACGCTCATTGCATCCTCCGCTCCGTATCAAATCTCCTTTGAGTCTATCGCGCTCTCGTGGAGATTCTTAGGTGATGGAGGATGATTGAGTGAAGAAGGTGCGAGGAAGTTATCGGGTAACGACGGCACTCTTGGTGAAATACAGCATGCGGAATTTACCAATCATGATGGAATCCCCACTTTTGAGCTCGGCGGAATCGACACGCTCCATGTTGACGTACGTGCCATTGAGGGAACCCGCATCCTTGATGACGTAGTGGTTGTCGACGCGGTGGAACACGGCGTGCTGGCGGGAGACGGTGGCGTCATCGAGCAGAATATCTGCGCTGGTGTCACGTCCCACAGTCACCTCGTCCTCATCCAGGAGGTATCGCGATCCGCTCGAGGAGCCTCTCGTGGAAATCAGCAGCGCGGATTGATCGTCGAGCTTGCTGATGGTGGCAAAGTCCTGCTCGCTGAGCGGACGATCTGCCGAGGAGGTAATGGGAACAGAAATTGCGGGCAAACCAATGCTGGTGGTTTCGCCTGCGGAAGGAATCGGATCAGTCATGCTTCTCATTCTACTGTCTTGGCGTATTTGTACTCACGGGTGGGTCTGACTTTGGTGATTTTCACCATATCTTTCTGTTCGACGTCGACCCCAGCCTTCAGCTGCGCGCGGAGCCTGGCACCGACACCACCCGCAATCTCCACGGCGTTCTGCAGAGCGTTGGAATCTCCAATCGCAAGGATTTGATAGGGCTGTGACAGTGTTTCGCCATCGCAGATGAGCCCGTTATCCGTGTCGACGAAGGAGGTCGACGTCACGACACGGACGTTGTCGATCTGAATGACCTCAGCACCGGCGTTTCGCAGCTCTTCGAGGAGGTTGAACATGGTGGAGGAATCGACGTGCTCAGAATTCTGAGTGATGGTGATTTCAACTCCCTCACCCTGTGCCGGAAGTCGGCCGGAGAGAATTCCCGAGGTAACTTCGTTCTCCTTGGCGATGCGCTCGACTTCCTTCTGCTTATCCGCCGCAGATTGAATGGACTGCAGTTGGCTTTCGAGCTTGAGCTTCTGTGATTCGAGCTGGCTCACCTGCGTGTTCGTCTCGTCGAGAAGGCGCACGAGTTCCGTCTCGCTCAAAGAGGCGTAGGAGGATTGCATGTTGCGTTGCTGGGTGACGTAGCCGAAGCCCAGCATCGCGCACAGGAGCGCCACCATGCAGCTGGTGAGGAGCTTTGCCCCCATGCTGTGATGCGATTTCAGAGGCTTCTTGCGTACGACGGGGAAGGAACCGGTCATCGTATTGTCGTTGACCTGATCCTTCGTGTTCTGCCGGCGCAGTGAATGCAGCGGACTCTTTCCTGATGCCATCGTCTCCCGCCTATCCCCTGAAGATGAAACGCCGAATCGCTGAGGCGTTTGAGAAGATTCGAATGCCGAGGACGACGATGACCGCTGTGGTGAGCTGTGAGCCGACTCCGAGCTGGTTGCCGAGGAAGACGAGAAGTGTCGCGATGAGAACGTTGGTGATGAATGAGATCACGAAAACACGATCATTGAAGTTTCGCTCGAAATAAGACCGTGCCGCTCCCAGGAGCGCGTCGAGAGCCGCCACCACCATGATGGGAAGGTACGGCTGCAATTCGACGGGAATGGTCGGCTTAAGAAAGATGCCGACGACCACCCCGATGATGAGTCCTAGGATTGCTGCCATGACTACTTCTCCCTCTCTGCAGTGCCGACTTTAGGTCCGCTTGCAGCGTCGAGTTTGATGGACGATTTCGTTGACGTGTTGGTGTAAATTCCCTGCTGGTCCAAGGTCGCGAAGAAACTTTTCGCAGCGCTTGATTGTAGGGACGCCTGGAGGTCGGTCTGTGGGCCGATCGCAGAGACCGTGTATGGCGTCTGGATGGGCGTGACTCCGACGAGGATCGCGTCTCCCGCAGCCCTGACGGAGGACTGGACTCCAAGACGGACACCGTTGACGGAGACTCCCTCCGCTCCCCCGGCCCACAGGATCGAAACGACGCGCTGCAAATCCGTGTCCGTGACCACCTTGATGTGCGATGTGGTCGAGTCACGGGGACTGGAACCTTTGTCGGAATCCGACGTTCGCGGATCCGCCAATGACACTTCGACCCCGGGTCCGGTGATGGCTGTGGTCCCGTTGGTCAGGGCGTCCGAGTCTGCAAGCGTATCCGAACTCGAGGCTCCCGCCAGCCGGTCGGAGAGCGAGTCCACTTGGGATTTGAGATTATCCACGTCTTTGCCGAGGTTCTCTGACTTCGTATAGGTGCTCGCCACCTGACTCGCCAGCTCCTCGCGCACCTTTTGACGGGTATCTTTGTGCAACTCCTGTATTGCGAGAAAAGTTCCCAACCCGACGAGGACACACATGAGGAAGGTGACGATTTTGGAGATTACGCGAACCGCAGTGTTTTGCTTGCGATCTTTCAGCAGCGTCGCATCCTCAAAGAGCGGATCGACTGGTCGGTTGGTGAGGTCATCCAGCAGCTGGAGTGAATCCTCAATCACCGCCGGCCGTCTCGATCTACGGGCCGAAGTCATCTTCGCTTCGGGGACCGACATCACATGGGAACGCTCGAGACCGGCGTAATCGTCAGAGAAGACGGAGCGGCGTTGTGCGATGGCACGTGAGGATATCACCGGGAAGGAGACCGGCGACGTCTCTGCACGGCTTTCACTCATTGACAACCTCATTTTTCTCGGTTGAATCAGTGGAAGAGTTCACTTCGTCCTGATCCGCTTTCTTCTCGTTGTTTTCCTTGAGAAGTTTATAACCCTGACGCAGGTAAATTATCGCCGCAAGCCAATAGAGACCGAGTCCCCACCAGACGAGTGCGAGACCGGTGCAGTGGGCAAAATAGAAGAACCAGTTGCGAACGAGGTCGGAGATGATGAGGACGGGGATGGAAATGAGGAGCATCGCAGTTCCCACTTTTCCAACAAAATGGACGGGTAGAGGACCGTATCCGTGCTGGGAGAGAATGAGAATCTGAAGGGCGAGCACCACGTCGCGCATGCAGATGAAGATGAGCAACCACCACGGCACGATGCCCGCGATTCCGAGGGACAACGCCGAGCAGATGATGAGCAGCCTGTCCGCTATGGGATCCAGCAGCTGGCCAAGCAGCGAAACTTGGTTGAATCGCCGTGCAATGAATCCGTCAAGACCGTCGCTCGCACCGCTGATGGCCATGACAATCAGCGATTGGATGAGGAAGTGGTTCGCCACCAACCAGGCGATAAACGGGATCGAGGCGATGCGCAAAAAACTAATGAAATTGGGCACAGTCCAGATAACCCTGCGCGGACGGGGACCAAAGTGTTCGTGTCGGCTCATCGGAGTTTCCATCATGTTACATTCGTGAGGCTTGCAGGGCCGTCACGAGAATTGCTCGCGCGCCGACCTTGTAGAGGTCATCCATAATTTTGTTGGTGGACTTTTTGGGAACGACCGCTCGAACTGCGGCCCATTCGGAATCGTGGAGGGGCGAGACGGTCGGTGACTCGAAACCGGGAGTGATCTCGACGGCCTCTTGCACTTTTTCGAGGGGAATGTCGTAGTCGAGAAGCACGTAGTGGTGGGCGGTGAGGACTCCGGTGAGCCTGCGCTTGAGAACCGCGAGATCTTCCGAATCAGCGTCGAGGCGCGGCGAACGAACGAGGATGGCTTCCGAATCCAGAAGCGGCTCACCAAAGATGCGCAGACCCGCATTGCGCATCGTGGTCCCCGTCGAGACGACATCGGCGATGAGATCCGCGACACCGAGGTGGACCGAAGACTCAACGGCTCCGTCAAGGTGAATGGTTTCAGCTGAAATCCCGTGTGCGGTGAGGTAGTCGGTGACGAGCTTGTCGAATGTAGTCCCGACGCGCTTTCCGTCAACATCCTCGAGGTCAGTAATGGAAGACTCCTGAGGAGCCGCAAAGCGGAACGTCGACGCTCCAAAACCCAGGGGCATGTCTTCGATGGCCTGTGTTCCAGAGTTGAGAAGCATGTCTCGGCCGGTAATGCCAACGTCGATGGTGCCTTTGCCGACGTAGACGGCTATGTCGAGGGGCCGCAAGTAGAACAGCTCAATGCCGTTTTCCTCGTCTTCGACAACGAGCTGGCGTGGGTTCGTGCGCGTGGCATACCCCGCCTCGGTGAGCATGCTCCATGCGGGCTCGCTTAGCATCCCCTTGTTTGGTACTGCGATTCTCAACATCTGTTTTCCTCTTTCAACGGCACTCATTCCAGCACTTCTCACTTATGAGAATCACAGGTGCTTGTAGACGTCTTCGAGGGAAATACCGCGGTTGATCATCATCACTTGGATGTGATACAGCAATTGGCTGAGTTCCTCGGCCGTGCGATCGTTGCCCTCATATTCTGCGGCCATCCACGATTCTCCGGCCTCTTCCACCAGTTTTTTGCCGATGAAGTGAGTTCCCTTTTTCAGTTCTCCGACGGTGAGCGAGTCTGCAGACTGCTCGGTTGCCTTGGTACTGAGTTCCTCGAAGAGTGAATCGAAAGTCTTCATTGTTTCCTTAGTCTTTTCTCCACGACCGTTTTCTGCCTCTGAGAATAGCTTACGGTATGTTCTTTTAGCGGCGGAAAGACTCCTCCGCCAGAGTGCGAATCTCGTTGATTCGCTGATTCGGATCATCTGCACCGTAGACGGCCGATCCCGCGACCAGGACATCGGCTCCGGCATCTGCAACCAGATGTGCCGTCTTGGGGCTCACCCCACCGTCGACTTCGATGTGCGTGTCAAGTCCGCGGCGCGTAATTTCGTCGCGCAGGCGACGGACCTTGGCGAGCTGATTGCTCAGGAACTTCTGTCCACCGAATCCGGGTTCGACTGTCATGATGAGAATCATGTCGAATTCTTCGAGGATGTCGAAGATGGGCTCGACGGGCTCTGCGGGCCGTACCGCGAAGCAGGCCTTCGCCCCCATCTCGTGGAGCTGACGCGCGAGTCTGACGGGTGCGTGCGTCGCCTCCATGTGGAACGTCACTGAATTCGCACCCATTTCTGCGTAATGGGGAGCCCAGCGGTCGGGATCCTCAATCATGAGATGGATGTCGGTCGGCAGAGGACTGACCTCGCAGATACGCTTGACGACGGGCTCACCGATGGTGAGGTTGGGAACGAAATGGTAGTCCATGACGTCAACGTGGACGAGATTCGCATCTGAAATGGCGTGGAGGTCGCGCTCGAGGTTTGCGAAATCGGCTGAAAGAATACTGGGTGCGATTTGAATCGTCATGTTTCCATCCTAAGGAAGGCGCCCGACGAGAATGCGGGAATGAGTCGTGATGTTTTCCAAGTCTTTCCAGCCACCCTCAGAGGAATCCACTTCATCGAGCTTGCCGAATCCGACGGGAGACATGTGCGCGACGGCTCTGCTCTCCTCTTCAGTGTGAAGATGCAACGTTTCGATGACATCGACAGAGGAGATGAACGACACCCGCTTTTTAAACAACACTGTCGCCGAATCGGGTGTATCCTCGGCCAGCCCAACGAGACTTCTCAACTCGTGCATATGGCGCTCTCCTGGAACGACCTTGATGAGGATTCCCCCAGGTGCCACGCGCGCAAAATCCTCATATTCGGAGGGAGCGAAGACGTTAAGAATAAACGGCAGGGAGCCGGTCGTCAACGGCAGGTGCGCCCCGTCTGCGCACACCCAGCGGATGTCCCCTCCCCCACGTGCGGCTGTTTTGATGCCCTCTATGGAGAGATCAAGTCCGATTCCCA
>JALCOX010000015.1 GCA_022649925.1 Bifidobacteriaceae bacterium
CCCTTGGCAGCCGCGTAGGCGGAGACGGTTTCGCGGCCCAACTCGCTCATCATGGAACAAATATTGATGATCTTTCCGTGACCTTTCTCAATCATGCCGGGGATGACGGCCTTAGACACGATGAAGGGGCCGTTGAGATCGACGTCAATGACCTGCCGGAAGTCCGCCGCGCTCATCTCGAGCATGGGGATGCGCTTGATGATGCCCGCATTGTTGACGAGGATGTCAACTCCGCCCAGATCGCGTTCGATGTTGTTGACGAGGGAGGAGACTTGAGTTTCGTCGGTGACATCGGCGACGTAGCCTTGTGCCTCGATTCCTGCTTCCTTATAAGAGGCGAGCCCCTTTTGGACGGCCTCTTCGTTGCGATCGTTGAAGGCGATTTTTGCTCCTGCTGCCGCAAAAGCGGTGGCGATGGCGAATCCAATGCCGTAACTCGCCCCAGTGACGAGGGCAACTTTGCCCTTGAGTGAGAAGCTATTCATTTCAAATGTCATGATGATCCTTTCTGATTGAATCGCACTCGTTACTTGGTGGCGCGAACCTTCTCGATGGAAGCGGTTGCCGCGTCAGCAACATGTTCTGTGGTGATGCCCAGCGCCTTGAGATTGTCTTCTCCGCTGCCCTGCAGTCCAAACTGTTCAACTGAGACTGCAATGCCGTATTTACCGAGGTACTTATACCAGGGCATTGCAATGCCTGCCTCGACGGAGACGCGGGCCTCTATACTTTCGGGCAGAATCGTCTCTTTATATTCCTCGGTTTGTTCTTCGAACCATTCCATGGAGGGCACTGATACGACTCGTGCGGCAACGCCTTGCGTCTTGAGGGTGCTTGCAGCACAGACTGCAAGCTGAACTTCAGCGCCGCTCGCCATGATGATGACGTCCGGAGATGGTGTATCTACGAGTACGTAGGCCCCGTGACGAACCCCAACACGAGCCTTCGCTTTGGTGAGTGGCATATTTTCGACGGGCTGGCGGCTCAGTACCATCGCAGTCGGCAATGTGTTGCTCTTTTCGAAGAAGTACCTGTAGGCCTCGGCGGTTTCGAATTCATCTGCAGGACGTACCACTTCAAAGTCTGGAATAGCACGCATGGCAGCAAGATGTTCGACAGGTTGATGGGTGGGGCCATCTTGCCCGAGTGCCACGGAGTCGTGTGTCCATACGTAGAGATTTGGCAGTTTCATGAGGGCCGCAAGGCGTACCGAAGGGCGTTCATAATCGCAGAATTGGAAGAAGGTACTTCCGAAGGGGCGGGTGAGGGAATCCAGCAGAATGCCGTTGGTGATCGCTCCCATTCCGAATTCTCGGACACCGAAGTGAAGTTGGCGTCCGTAAGGATTTGCGTCGGGTGCTTGTTTGGTAGCATATTCCTTCGGCGCAAATGAAGAGGCTCCGGCGATGTCAGTCATGCAGGCGCCGCCAAGGTCGGCAGAACCTCCCCACAGTTCTGGCATGACGGGGGCGATGGCGTTGAGGACTTCGCCGGAAGCGTGGCGTGTGGCGAGCAGAGATCCTTCCTTTACCCCTGCTTCAAGAGCGTCGATGGCGTCGTCAAAGCCAGCTGGGATTTCACTCTTCTTGAGACGGTCGTATAGAGCTGCCTTATCCGGATTGCTGCTACGCCACTGCTCGAATTGTTGCGCCCATGCATTGTGTTCTGCGAGACCGCGCTGGGCTACTTCGCGCGCGTGGGTAAGTGCAGCGTCGTCGATCTGGAAAGTCTGCGATGGATCGAGTCCGAGGACTTCCTTGAGACCTGCGACTGCCTCGCTTCCGAGAAGTGAGCCGTGGGTGGAGGGATCCCCGGTCTTTCCGGGGGTTGGCCACGCTATGAGAGTGTCAACTTTGATGAACTTCGGGCGGTCGGTGACCTTTTCTGCTCTTTCGAGTGCGGCTGCGAGCCCTTCTACGTCCTCTTTGTAAGTTCCGTCCGACTGAATGAAACTGACTTCATCGGTATACCATCCGTAGGCTTCATAACGTTTCAAGACGTCTTCTGCAAAAGCGATCTTGGTGTCGCCTTCGATTTGGATGTGGTTGGCGTCGAAGATAACGGTGAGGTTGCCGAGCTTTTGGTTGCCTGCAAGTGAGCAGGCTTCGGAGCTTACGCCTTCTTCGAGATCGCCCTCTCCGGCGATGACCCAAATCTTGTGGTCAAAAGGAGAGGCTCCTTGAGCTGTATCCGGGTCGAGGAGTCCTCGCTGATAGCGCTGCCCGTAAGCGAATCCCACTGCTGTGGCGAGTCCTTGTCCGAGCGGACCTGTCGTCATCTCGAGACCGGGAGTGAGGCCGTATTCGGGGTGTCCGGGAGTCTTTGTGTCGATTCCCCCGCGGAAATATTTGAGGTCGTCGAGGGTGACTCCGTAACCGGAGAGATACAGCTGAACGTATTGCGTTAACGATGCATGTCCACCTGAGAGGATGAAGCGGTCCCGTCCCTCCCATTGTGGGTCGCTAGGGTCGTGTTTTATGAAACGTTGATAGAGCAGATAGGCAATAGGTGCGAGGGAGATTGCTGAGCCGGGATGTCCGTGTCCGGCGTTTTCGACGGCGTCGGCGGTGAGGGCCTTGGTCATTTTGACTGCCCTGTCATCAAGCTCAGACCATGTGAAATCCGTCATGTGTAATAACTGTCCTTTCAGTCGAGGTGGAGCCATTCCTCATTGCGTTTCGTTGTGCATTCCAAGCGTCTTTGGATGGAGGCAAGTTCTTTTCGATGGCTTCAGTTTTATTGGTTGAGGTGTTTGCTTCGAAGCGGAGATTTTTTCCCAGAAGCCTTCGTCGAGTTGACAACCTCTGTAACAATCTCTAATATATCAGAAATATATCAGGTATGCAACGCAATCCTACTTCGGTGGATAGCGAAGTAGATCTGAGAAAGGCTCAAAGAATCAATATTCTCAACACGAAGGAGTGTGGAAAAGAAGAAGTCGAAATGTCCGTCCGTTGAATATCCGTTGGATAACAAACAAAGAAGTTGTTCATATGGGGACACGCCAGAACCTGAAATGTGCAGACAACGATGGTTTGCTGTAGCTGTCAGAGTTGACGGAGGTTGTGGACGTCTCCAGTTATGTGCACTGCTAAAAATTCGTAAATCTCACGCATGGAAGCGTGGGCGGTCGAAGTGGATCGTTGAACGATTGCGGGTTTAGGTGCATTCACCGGAGCTTTGAAAAGAGAATCATGGCAGATTTAACAATCTACAACACGATTGAAAACGCGAAAGCTGTGCTGGGCAAACAAGAGGCAAAGCATTCTTCGCGAGCAGGTTGGTTGATGGTCACGGCTTTATTGATCGAGTCGTGGGACATCTACTCGATGTCGTTTATTATGACGCATCTCAACGATGTGTTTCATCCTAGTGCCGGTCTTCTCGGCTTTACGGCCGCTGGAACCCAATTGGGTGCAATTGTCGGCTCGATTGTGGGTGGTTGGCTCACCGATAAATTCGGGCGCAGGAAAATCTTTATTTTCTCAATGTCCATGTTCGCAATCTGTGCAATCGCACAGGCTTTCGCCCCCTCCATGTTGGTTCTGGCCATCATCCGCTGTGTCGCAGGTTTCCCCGTGGGCGCCGACGTGGCCAATGGCTTCACCTACATGATGGAAATCTTGCCAAAGGGCAAGCGTGAAATCATGGGCAACAGGTGGCAGTTCATGTTCTCCTTGGGAATCCTCTGTGCAATTCTTCTGGTCACAGCCTTCGAGCTCGGGAGTCTTCCTGCAAACATAACGTGGCGTATCATCCTCGCTGTTCCAGCGATCCCCGCGGCAGCGTTACTTCTTATGCGTCATGGTCTTCCTGAGACCCCGACGTGGTTCGTCGAGCACGGTCGTTTTATTGAAGCTCGCGAAACCGCGAAGAACTATTACGGCAAGGACGTTCTCGCCGGTCTTATTCCCGATCACGATGTTGAGATTCCACAGCCCGGTTGGGGTGAAGCAGTCAAGGATCTCTTCCACGAGCCCTTCAGCCGAAGGAGCACCATCTTCGGGTGGATCTCCTGCTTCGTTCAGGCCTTCGAAAACTATTCCTTCTCCTTCTATCTCCCAACAATCCTCGCGGGACTCGGTATTGCGACCCTCGTACAGAACAACCTTGCGATGTTTGCTGTATATGTGCTGGCGTCTGTCTCTGCGTTTGTCGGTCCGCTGACACTTCCCAAGCTTGGTCATAAGGGTTTGAGTCAGTGGGGCTTTGGCCTGGTCACCGTCGGAATCCTCGTCATGGTGTTCGGCGTGGTTCAGACCAATATGATCTTCATCATTGCCGGCGCGGGCGTCATGCTCTGGGGACACTACTGGTCTTCAGAATCGGGCATGACCATCTGCTCTCTGGTGGCAAAGCCTGCTTACCGCGGTGCGGCTTCCGGGATCGCCTACGTCTTCGTCAAGCTGGCATCATTCCTCACTCTCTGGGTTTTTCCCACGCTTTATGCGAATCTCGGCGTTCCTACAGCGACTTTGCTCATTGCAATTGGACCTGTTGTCGCGCTTCTTGCGGCTACTTTCGTCCTTCCTGAGACCTTCGGTCATGGCGAGGGTTCAGACAAGAAGTCGAATCCTGTGCAGGTTGCCGAGGCCGGCAAGGAGGAGTTCGTAGCCGTTAAGTAAGTGCGCCGTGCCACTACGCGGTGCCGGCGCAACATTAATTGTTATTTTGAATCAAAAGAAAGAAAGTGCAATAGAAATGCCAGAAATTCCAACTATCGAAAGTATTACACTCACTCCGGCAAGGGTTCCGCTTCCGCAGGGTCCCTGGGGTGACCAGATTCACCACGTGGAGGACATCGAAGTCATCGTGGCGGACGTGAAGGGTTCGAACGGCCTTGTTGGCACCGGCTTCAGCCATACTTCCGGCTGGTGCGGGGCAACAATCAAGACTCTCGTCAGCGAGATCATTCCTGACGTCATCGGACTGAAGGTATCTCCTCAAGGACTGTGGCGCCGCAGCTACAAGTACATTCACGATGTTGGCGGCGCGGGCGTCACCACCCACGCGCTCTCCGCTCTAGATATTGCGTATTGGGATCTGCTCGCTAAGTCTCTCGACGTTTCGCTGTGGGATCTGCTGGGCAAAGTTCGCGATAAGGCTCCCCTCTATGGCTCTGGTATCAATCTCGACCTTTCTATCGAAGAGGTCCTGGAGCAGGTGAAGCGGTGGCATGATCAGGGGTACAAGTGCGCCAAGGTCAAGGTGGGTAAACCCGACATCGAGGAAGATGTGGAGCGTCTCACCAAGATTCGTGAGGCTTTTCCCGACTTCCCTCTCGCGGTGGATGCAAACCAGGGCTGGGACCTGCCCAGCGCTCTGCGTGCCTTCAAGAAGTTTGAAGACCTGGATCTCCTCTGGATCGAGGAGCCACTTCCAGCGGATGATATTCGCAGTCACAAGCTGTTGCGCGAGCAGGTGAATACTCCGATCGCATTGGGGGAGAACACTTACACGCTTAACCAGTTCAACGACCATTTCGAGCAGGGAACGTGCAACTACGTCCAGTCCGATTTGGGTCGAGTCGGTGGCATTACGGGCTATCTCGACATCGCTGCTGCCGCGCGCGCACACAATCTGCCGATGACGCCTCACTTTGTGATGGAGCTCAGCGCCAGTTTGCTGACCGTGGTCCCCAATATCTATGCATCCGAGATGACCGATGGCGGAACGTGGACCGATCTGCGCATCGTGAAGTCTTCGGGCCATATTGAGAATGGTTTCTGGGTGCCCCCGACGGCTCCAGGGCACGGAATTGTGCTTGACCGCGAATATTTGGAGGCTCACAAGTTCTGAGTCTTTCCAACTACTCTTCGGCCCCTCGTCATGGAGAAGGGCCGAAGAGGACTAGTGCGGGGATTTCCCTTCCGGTGTCCCCGCACCTATTGCCTGATTACTGGCAAGGAGCGTGTGGCTCAGCGATGAGCGGAGGGGGTTCGTAAATGATGAAGCACGAAGATTTTGATATTCAGGGTATTCGCCCAGGCAAGGTCATTCTCGTCGGTGAGGCGATGACCCTGCTGACCGCGGAACAAGAGGGTGACTTCGGTGACGTTGTCACTTTCGATGCCTCCGTCGCGGGTGCCGAGCTCAATGTGGCTGTGGGGCTCTCGCGTCTGGGCCAACACCCTGTGTACATGACGAAAGTGGGGGCCGATCCTTTCGGCGTGCGGATTTGTCGGTTTGCTCAACGCAATGGGATTGATACGTCTTTTATTGAGGTCGACAGGACTCGGCGCACTGGATCCATGATGAAGTCCAAAGTGCGTGAGGGCGACCCCTCAACCTTCTATTTTCGAAAGAATTCGCCGGCGTCAACGATCGGGATTGACGACGTAGAGAAGTTGCTGACATGTGATGCCCAGGTGCTGCATATGACCGGGATTTTCCCACCGCTTTCCAAAGTAACGCACTTTGCGTCTGTCAAGCTCATAGAAGAGGCGCGTGCTGCTGGAATGTTCGTCTCATTCGACGTCAACGTGAGACCGAGTATCTGGGATTCCCGCGAAGAAATGGCAAGTACGCTCCGGCTTCTGAGTGGCAAAGCAGATCTTGTTTTACCAGGAATCGAGGAGGGCCGAGAGCTCTTCGGAGTCACAAAGCTCGAAGAAATTGGCAAGGCGTTTATTGATAACGGTGCTCGTTATGTGGTCGTTAAAGATGGGCCGCGAGGTGCCTATGCGACCGATGGCACAAGGGGGATTTACGTTCCAGGATTTGTAGTGGATGAAGTTGTTGACACGGTCGGCGCCGGTGACGGTTTTGCGGCGGGCGTTCTTTCCTCCCTCTTGGAGGGAGGCAGTGTGGCGCAGGCGTTGACGCGTGGGTGTGCGGTAGGGGCGATGCAGACGCAATTCGTTTCAGACAACGACGGACTTCCGACACATACCGAACTCGAGAAATTCATGGAGACGCATAACCGCGCTTCATGGGGCGTTGCTGCCTAAGGCCAGTAGCTTTATAGATTTAAGGAGAATTTATCATGGGAAAACAACTGGAGAACGAAGAGCTGATTCAGTCCATAGAGCAGCTAGGAATTGTGCCGCTGGTGACGCTGAAAGGCGAGGATGAGGCGCTTCCTCTCGCTGATGCGCTTGTAAAGGGAGGGATTCCCGTTGCAGAGGTCACTTTCCGTTCGCCCTATGCTCTGGAGGGAATGCGGCAGATACATGAGCAATTGCCAGAGGTGATGCTTCTGGCGGGCACGGTACACAGTGTTGATCAGGCGAAGGCTTCCGTCGAAGCGGGGTGCGTGGGCATCGTGACGCCATCATTCGACGAGGATGTTGTTGATTGGTGTCTCGAAAACGAGGTGATGGTGTTGCCGGGAACCGCTGCGCCTTCGGACATTGAAAAGGCATACGACCGCGGCTTGCGGCGTGCCAAGTTCTTCCCTGCGGAGGCCTATGGCGGGGTGAAGACACTGAAAGCTCTCTCTGGACCCTTTGCCGAGATGAAATTCCTGCCCACCGGTGGAGTGAACCTGAAGAACGCCGCCGAGTACATGATACAGAAGAATGTTTTCGCGATTGGTGGCTCGTTCCCGGTGCCATCAGATGCTCAGGATTCTCACGATTGGGATGCGATTGTCACGGCGTGCAAGATGGCGCGCAGCGTCGTCGATCCGATTGTTGCCGGGAAGAATCAAGACTACGTCATCGCTTGATGAGCCGTTCAAGCTCGCCATGCATCACGCGCCTTCAGTGGTTTCGCGAACCATGATGGGGCATTCTACCAATGTCACTCCGTGCTGTACCTTCCCGTTGATGGCGTCGATGAGCATATGTGCAGCGGTTTTGCCGATGAGTGGGATGTTGTTGTCGAAGGTGGTAAGGGTGGGGTGTGAATCAGTTGAGAAAACGGTCCAATTGTCGTGTCCAATGACGGCGACATCCTCCGGGACCTTGCGCCCGCTTGCGATGATGCCGCGGACCACGCCGCGGGCTTCCTGACGGCTGTCGGCTCTGCGTTCTGCATCCAGGTCGGCTCCGGTTTTGGAGCGTTCCTGCCTCTGCAGATTATGAGCGCTGCAGGCTTTGTCGCCAACAAGACGCAGACGGTGGCCGCGCAGAATGCGATCAGTTTCTGCTTCATCTGGCTGCCGGTGATCATTTATACGATCGTGGGCGTGATTATGCTCTTCTACCGCAAGTTCGAGAAGATGGAGCCGATGATTAAGGCTGAGCTCGAGCAACGTCGTAACGCCGAGTAAGGACGTCAGTCCAGGGCGCTGATCAAAGAGGTGATACGAAAAGACGAATAGCGGTGGAATGCGGCTGATGTGGTTGCGTTCCACCGCTATTGTTTTGCGCCGCACGGGAACATCTTCTGGCGCGCTACTGTGAAAGGGAATGTAAGGAGTGCGCTTGTATGACGGATCCATCGGAGACCCTTGATCTGGGGGACCTCGATTCTGCGGAGGTCCATTCGCCAGAGCCGTTGTCTGAACAACGAGCAGAGTGGATTGGCAGGACGCTCGAGCGTCTCTCGCATTCTCAGTTTCGTTCGAAATTCCGGCTCTCTGCAAAAGACTTGACCTACACAGTAGACAAGGGCCCCGAGACCATTGACCGACACGCACATGAGATGCTGCGCAAGCGCGTTGGCGATGCTTTTCCGCTCAAGGATGGCAAGCAGACTCCGTGGCGAGGCCATCCCGTTTTTACTGCACAACATGCGACGGCGACGTGCTGCCGTGGATGCATGGAGAAGTGGCACCACATTCCCAAGGGGCGTGAGCTCACCGACGATGAGGTGGATCGGCTGTCGGCGCTCGTGATGGCGTGGATCGCGCGCGATGTGATGCGCAGTGAAGCGGCTCACGAGGATTAATAATATTGTTGGCGGTGCGTCGTCGTTATGATTCTGTGCTTCTTGCCTGGGGTGGGTTCTCTAGTCCCCGCTTCAATAATTCGCGCAGTATTACTGAGAAGGGTAATTTCTCTTTCTTCGCAATCTTCTTGAGCGTTTTCACTTCTGATTGTGGCAGCCTCACGGTAACGGGCACAAGAGCTTCGTCGTAGATGCGGGTGTGCCGTCGGAATGACAGGGATTTTCGACCTCTGTGGTCGAATGAGCTTATGTGAATCTTGAGCATAAATAAAAACCGCGCCGCAATCCCGAAGGACTGCAGACGCGGCTTTCGCAACGTGAACTGAAAGAAGCGAGCGGAATGAATCCTCTCAGCCCTTCAGCGGCTTGAAGGCGGTCTCCTTTGCCATCACGAAGGTGATGCCGGAGATCAGGGCGGCACCCATCAGGAGGAAGGCGGGGGCAAACTTGTTGCCGGTCCAGGTGATGAGAGCGGTGGAGAGGTAGGGGGTCAGGCCGCCGAAGATGGCGACGGCGATGTTGTAGCTCAGCGAGAGGCTACCGTACCTCAAGTTGGTGGGGAAGAGCTCCGCCATGGCGGCGTTGATGGCGCCGTCGATTGCGGCCATGAAGATTCCGAGGAGCGCCATAGCAGCGGTCGCGGCCCAGAAGCTACCCGCGTTCATCAGCATCAAAGTGGGGTAGGAGAGCACCACGAAACCGACGCAGCCGGCGATCATGACGGGGCGGCGTCCAATCTTGTCGGAGAGCAAGCCAAAGGGCATGCACAGCGCCACGATGACGACGAAGCCGATGACGGTCACGCCGTAGCTGGTGAGCTGGTTGTAGCCCAAATCGGTCTGCAAGTAAGACGGCATGAAGGTCTGCAGCATCCAGTGACCGACCGACTTGACGATGACGAAGCCGACGCAGAAGAGCAGAGCGCGCCACGAGGTGCGCAGGGAGGTGCGAATCGGGTTCTTCTCGATCTTGCCGGATTCCTTGGCGGCGCGGAATTCGGGAGTGTCCTCGAGCTTTTCTCGCAAGTAGATGCCAACCCAACCCAGGGGCAGGGCGAGGAGGAACGGAATGCGCCATGCCCAGCTGTTGAGGGCATCGGTTCCGAAGAGCCACGACATGAGGAAGACGAGGCCGGCGCCGACGAGGAAGGCGACGAAGCCGAAGACGTCGATGAGGCTGGAATAGAGGCCGCGACGGTGTGACGGCGCGTACTCGGTGAGTAGGGCCGTTGCGCCAGAGCTCTCGCCACCCGCTGCGAAGCCCTGAATGAGTCGCATGAGCACGAGGAGGACCGCCGCCCAGATTCCAATCGTTTTCCACGTGGGCAGAACGCCCATGAGGAAGGTGGCTCCGGACGTCGAGAGGACGACGATTGCAAGAATGTTCTTGCGACCGAAGCGGTCGCCGAGCGAGCCCCAGAAGAGTCCGCCGAGCGGGCGCATCACAAAGCCCGCCGCAAACACGGCGAAGGTGGACAGCATGGCCGCCTGAGTATCGCCCTTCTGGAAGAAGTTCAGGCTGATGACGGTTGCCAGGGTTCCGTAGAGGCCGAAGTCGAACCATTCCACGAAGTGACCGATGCCGGCCGCGGGAATGACCTTCTTGAGTGCGTGCTTCCTCTGCTCGTCATTTTCGATCGACTGTGCGTCGACGGCGCCGCCTGGCGCAGTTGATGGTGCTGTTGTTTCCATCGAGATTCTCCTTTGCATGCCTCTTTGCACGAAACACATCTTTCAGCAAAACAATAACACAAGTTGCAGAAATTGCATGTACCATTGCAATATCAGAAAGTAGTTGGTGATCTAGTGCAAGTATTCTGCGGGTGCGCTCGCGGATGCGAACGGAGTTTGTACCAAAGGAGGTACGTCATGAGGGAAGTTCATGAACCCGCTGGGACTGTAGAATCTTCAGATGTCGTCGTCATCGGTGGTGGCCTTGCTGGCTTGAGCGCAGCTGTGTCCGCCGCGCGTTTGGGCTCGTCTGTGTCGCTCATTACCAATCGGCCGGTCCTTGGCGGAAACTCCTCGAGCGAGGTTCGCGTCTGGGTCGTGGGCGCGAGTTCTCACGGTGCCCAACGCTTCGCCCGCGAGACTGGCATCATGGACGAACTCTTCACGGAAAACCAGTACCGCAACCCTGAGGGCAACCCCATCCTCTGGGATCAAGTGCTTCTCGATCTGGTGCGATCCACTCCTGGGGTGAAGCTCTATCTCAACACAGACGTGCACGAGGTCAGCACCGACTCTGAAACCGGCGCCATCAGCTCCGTGCGCGGGTGGACGATGGACAACGAGGAGCTCACGACCTTTGAGGCACCGATCTTCGTTGACGCGACGGGTGATGGCTTGGTGGGTCTCCTCGCAGGCGCAGACTTCACGGAAGGGCGTGAGTCCAAGAGCGAATACGGAGAGGAGTGGGCCCCGCAGAAGGCCGACAAAGAACTTCTCGGCAGCTCCATGTTCTTCTACACGAAAGATGTCGGTCATCCCGTCAAGTATGTGGCGCCCAACATTGCTCTGGACATCACGGAGACCTCAATACCCCAAACGCGCATCATCAAGCAGTCCGACTCTGGTGGCTTCTACTGGTGGATTGAGTTCGGCGGAGATCTCAACACCATCGCCGACAACGGCCACATCCGCAACGTCCTCGCCTCCGCAATCTATGGAATCTGGGACTATATTAAGAATTCTGGGAAATTCGACGCTGACAATCTCACTCTGGAGTGGGCGGGAAATCTCCCCGGGCGCCGTGAATCCAGGCGCTTCCTCGGTGACAAGGTTCTCACCCAAGACGATGTCATCGGTCAGACCGCGCAGGACGACGCTGTGGCCTACGGCGGGTGGTCCATCGACCTGCACCCCAAGGAAGGCATGTTCGCCACGGACCCTGGCTCGCGTCAGCGCTATGGCAACGGTCCTTACTCCATTCCTTTCGCGAGTCTCTACTCCCGCAACGTTCCCAATCTGCTGCTGGCGGGACGAGACATTTCTGCCTCGCACATCGCCAACGGTTCGGCGCGCGTGATGGCAACGTGCGCCACCGAGGGTCAGGCAGTCGGCACGGCCGCCGCGATCGCAGCTCGAAAGGGCCTCACGCCGCGCCAGATTCAACGCGACCACATCGGTGAGCTCCAGCAGACGCTGCTGCGTGAGGATGGCTCCGTTCTCGAGACCCCGCTCGCAGACAGCGACAATCTTTTGGCCTCGCCGGCGGTGCGAGTGAGCGCCTCCAGCTGGCAGAAGGAGCTGAAGTCGTACGTCGGTATCGGCGCGCAGACGCAGGTGCGCCCCATGGATTCGGATTATGCACAGATCATTCCCGTCGAATCCTCGCTCAAGAGCGTGAGCTTCCTCGTAGACGCTGCGAAGTCCACCCACCTCACCCTTCAGGCGTGGGATGTCGAAAAGCCGCAGAACTACGTTCCGGTGACTTTGCTCGCTGAGCGCAGCGTCGACCTCTTGGCTGGGACGGCGATGGAGGCACGCGCCGATTTCGACCTCCAGGTGCCTTCAGTGCGCAACATCGTGGTGGTGCTGCGGCGCAACCCCGACATCAGTCTGCACTTGACGGACGTGTACCCCTACGGCGTGATGGCGTTGCGCAAGAAGGCCGAGAGCGACGTGCCCTTCGACCCCAAGATCCCCGACGAAAAGGGAGAGCTGCTGAGCGATTGGCCGGCACGCGAGATGCGCGGTTTGGCGCTGGCGTTCAGCGTCGAAGGCGAAACAAACGTCTATGCGCCCCAGCACGCCGTGGACGAATATCAGCGCCCCTTCGGTGGACCGCACATGTGGATGTCACAGATGGACGAGACGATCCCGTCCTATCCTGGGCGCGGTTCTGACGCGCCGGTCGAGGGCTCCTCTGCAGTGAACGAGTGGATCCGATTCGACCTTGCTGCGCCGACCACCGCCGCCAGTGTGCGTCTCGTTCTCAACGACGACACGGATCTCGACCTCATCAACCTGCATCACCACTTCACGCCGTATCGCAGCATTCCGACGCTGCTGGCTGACTACACGGTTGAGGTGCACGAGGTGGGTGCTCAAGGCGCCGAGCGTTCCGGTGGCCGCTGGGTCAGCGTCGCTTTGGTGCGCAACAACAGGCACCGCCTGCGGGTGCACGATTTCGATCAGCGCACTATCGACGGAGTTCGTGTGAACGTGACGCGCACCAACGGCGTCGGCTACGCCAGCATCAGTGCCGTCAAGCTGTACGCGCAGCCCTCCGGTAGGCCTGAATCGCCGTGGAAGTGATACCCAGGTGACTGCGCTGGCGGCAGTCCGGCGGCGGTGAAGTAAAGTCAGTGGTGCGAGGCGTTGATTTTACTCAAAGACCGATGAGGAGTCGTGACATGGCAGCGGAAACTTATCAAACCGTTCGCAAGGCTGCGTTGATTCTCGACGTCATTGGAGCCTGCCACAGTGACGGCATGCGAGCGGCCGAGATTGAGCGAGAGGTGCATTTGGGGACCTCGACGACAGTGCGCCTCCTGTCGAGCCTTGAGAATCTCGGACTCGTGCGCAAGGTGGAGGACCAGCAGTACGTCATCGGCGACAAGGTGTTCCTGCTGTCGTCGCAGGGGCTCAACCACAATCCGATCTTTCGCGAGTCGCGCATGCTGTGCCAGCAGCTGGCTCAGGAGACGGGCTTCAACGCGAATGTCGCCCAGTGGGATGGCGAGGAAGCCTTCTACCTGTGCCACTTCGAGGGGAAATTGTCGCCCAAGAGTCGTGCCATGGTGGGCATGAGCCTGCCGATGCACGCTTCGGGGATCGGCAAATGCCTCATGATGGACATGAGCGAGCAACAGCGACGCGATTTGCTCGGCGACGAGCTCCATCCTTACACGTCGCACACGGTCACGGATCATCAGCAGTTGACCGAGCGCATTTCCGAGGCGCACAGGCGCGGTTACGCGATTGAGAATCAGGAGCTCGCGTATGGTCGCATGTGTGTTGCGGCGCCGATTCGAGATTCGAGCTCGCAGATTTGTGCCGCTTTGTCGCTGTCGGGGAGGCTCTCGATCATGACGCGCGAAGGCATTGACGAGTTGGCCGAACAGACCGTGGAAATTGCCGATCGCATCAGCGTCAACCTCGGTATGCTGGGCGGTGCCGTTTAAAGGAAGTGGAGCGGATACCTGAGTCCACGGGACTGGCGAAGAGAGAAAAGTATGGAGAAATTTAAAGAGCGCTTCGATGCGTTCAGCGATGCTGTCATCGCGATTTTATTGACGATCATGGTGTTGGAATTGCCGATCGAGGTCATCAATGGGACTATCGACTACGCCGGGCTTTTCCAGGCGATCGGCATCTATTTCATCAGCTTCTGCATGGTGGGAAACGTGTGGTATCGCCACGCGATGGCGTTTAATCAGGTGAAGGAGATCGAGAACCTCATCGTCATCCTCGACTTCCTGATGATCATGTTCCTCTCGCTCATTCCCGCCTTCACCAGGCTCATGGTCACCGACGTCACCAACATCACGGTGATGCTGTACGGCGCCGATTATTTGGTGGTGCTCATCATGCAGGATCTCATCACGCAGATGATCATCAGAAAGCGCTACTCCAACAAGGCTGCGATTCATCTGGCGTACGGCAAGATTTTGGGGCGAGTTCCGTATTCGGGCATCATCCTTCAGGCGATATTCCTGGCGGTGGCGTATTGGCGCCCGACCGTTGCGCTGGTGTTTTACATCGTGATTCCCGTGGAGTCGTTCCTCTTTAACGCGCGCCGGGAGCAGGATTTCCAGGATGTGGAGGAGCTCGACGGCAAGGATCTGAAGACGTATCTCGATCTGCCGGAAAACAAGCAGCGCGAATTTAGACGGAAGATGCGAGGATACCGCAAGCAGTTGCGCGATTCTGGAATGAGCGAGGCTGAGCAGCGGGAATTGTGGCGCACGGCCATGGACTCGTTGCAGCAGCAGAAACCCCTGGCGCAGGACGCGGCTCAGGGATCTCCCGCAGGTGGCGCTGGCGTTCCAAAGCACGCTGACGTTTCAGAGAAAGAGAGCACAGGCGCGCCAGAGCGCACGGATTCTGGACGCGGAAGGCGGGGCAGAGTACGTAGTCGACGGATGGGGAGGCAGAGAACTCCTGAGAACACCTGGGATGATTTTGACCCCAGAGCGCGCCGTCGAGCGATTCTGAAGGAGCTGAAAGAGACGCAGGAGCGGAATCGAAAGGCGTGAGATGACTCCAGAATCTCATATTCTGGAGGAGTTGTATTAAATGGTGGACTTACCGAAGACTTCTCGGTGAGCCCATCATTCCTTTTAAATCACCGAAATTGAACGCGCTATATGTTCGGTTTACAGATGGGCGCTGTCGGCACACGGTGGGTTTTCTCGAGCGTTGCCCTCCTGAGATCGTTGCAATTCCAAGGAAATCGTTCGCTTATAAGAATCTCTTGTACCTCGCCACAAATTTATGCGATGGAAGTGCCGCTCCATTGCCCCTTGCAACGCCATAGTGTTTTCCTCACTACCTGATCGGGCACATCCGGTCGGTCGGCACAGGCAAGCAGGAGGAAGACACAGTGAAACAGTTCGCGCGACGCAAAGCAGTCATCGTTACGGCAATTCTGGGAGCGATGGCGTTCATGGCGGGCTGTGGCGGTCAGGTCGGCGACGTGAGCGGCGAGGGATCTACCGCCGCGACACCGGCAAAGGCGAAGACGATCGTGGTGGCGACGTCTGCCAACCCCTCACCCATGACCGAAGTTGACAAGAACGGCAAGCTCACTGGCTACGAAATCGAGCTTCTGCGAGCGGCCGACAAAATCATTCCCGAATACAATTTCGACTACGACAAGGTTGATTTCACGGGCATCACCGGAGGTCTCGATTCCGGAAAGTACCAAATTGGCGCGAACTTCTTCAACTACACGAAGGAACGGGAGGAGAAGTTCATCTTCTCCAAGTACCCGCACTACCGGGACAATGCTTCGATTCTGACGCAAGCCGGCTGGAGCAAGAAGCACCCGATCACCTCGCTCGCCGATCTGGGTGGCTACTCCGTTCCCGCGGACAACAACGGCTCCGCCTGGGAGGTTTTCGTCGAGGACTACAACAAGCTCTTCCCGAAGAATCCGCTCAAGATCACCTACACGGGCGTGGACCACGCAACCCGGCTGCGCCAAATCAGCAACGGACAGTTCGACTTCGGATACGGCGGGCGCTTCCACCAGAAGGTCTATGGCACTGACCTGGGCGTGAAGGTCGACTACGTGAAGCTGCCAGATTCCCTGGCGAAAACGAGCGCGGAGAAGGACCTGCTCAAGACAATCCGCCAGGAAACCTACTTCCTGTTCCCCAAGACCGCCGAGGGGCAGAAGATCTCTGACGCCGTCGATAAGGCCCTGGTGACGTTGCACAAGAACGGAACGATGCAGAAGCTGTCCAAGCAGTTCCTTGGATACGACCTCACCGGTTCCACCGCGGATTGGAAGTGATCGCGATGCCCGACATCTTCAACCCCAGCGTGATCCTCAGCGATATCCCTGCCATTCTGCAAGGTCTCCCCGTCACCCTGGAAATTGTGGTGTTCTCGGCGGTCATCGGGTGGATTTTCGGCCTGGGTCTCGCCCTGGTCAAGATGCACCGCATTCCGGTGTTGTATCAAATCTGCGGAATCTTTGTGTCGTTTACCCGCGGAACTCCGGAACTCGTCCAGCTCTTCCTGGCCTACTACGGCCTGCCGGTCATCATCGAATACGCGAATTACTACTGGGGAGCCGGCATCCCGGTGCGCACTCTGCCGAAGATGCTCTTCGTTTTGGTGGCGTTCACCAACATCACCGCGGCGTATTCGGCGGAGTCGTTCCGCGCCACGCTCGAAGGCGTCGACAAAGGGCAGATGGAGGCGGCGCTGAGCTCGGGCCTGAGCCGTTGGTCGGCGTACCGGCGCATCGTGCTGCCCGAGGCCCTCGTGGTGGCAATTCCCTCGCTGGGATCGCAGTTCGTGAGCATGTTGAAGGGCACGTCCCTGGCATTCGTGGTCTCGGTGGTCGACATGACGTCCGCCGGGCAGCTGGTGGCGTCGCGTACGTACCGCTATCTGGAGATGTACATCGCGTTGGCACTGCTCTATTGGATTCTCTCCGGAGCGTTCTCGGGGCTCTTCCGTGTGGTCGAGCGTCTGCTCAAGCGCAACGAGCGGGTCAGCGAAGGGCTGCGGGCCTCCGTTTTCGTGCAGCGAGTGCGCAGGCTGACGGGGCGCGAAGAGGTCGAAAGGGGGATCAATGTCGGTGTTACAGATATCAGGACTGCGAAAGCAGTTTGACGGTACCGAGATCCTGCGAGGCATTGACGTCGAGGTGAACGAGGGCGAAGTGGTGGGCCTCATCGGTTCCTCGGGTGCGGGTAAGTCGACGCTGCTGCGCTGCATCGATTTTCTGGAGCAGCCGGATGCGGGCCGTTTCCGCCTTGAGGACTACGAAATTGCGGATGTCGCGTCTGCAGCCAAAGCAGATATCGCCCATTTTCGCAGACATACGGCGATGGTCTTTCAGAGCTTCAACCTCTACAAGCTCAAGACGGCCCTCGAGAATGTGACGCTGGCGTTGACCGATTCGCGCAAGATTCCCGCGAGCCAGGCGCGCGACATCGCCTCGGAGTTCCTCGCCCGAGTGGGATTGAGCGAGAAGCAGGACAGCTTCCCTGACAAACTGTCGGGTGGTCAGCGTCAGCGCGTGGCCCTCGCCCGGGCCGCCGTCCTCAAACCCAAGGTGATGCTCCTGGATGAACCCACTTCCGCGCTCGACCCCGAAAACGTGGGGGAGGTTCTCGACGTGATTCGTGGCCTTGCGGATCAGGGGCAATCCATGATCATCGCCTCCCACGAGATGGGATTTCTCCGGCAGGTGGCCGACCACGTGGTGTTCATGGATCATGGCGTGGTTGAGGAGGAGGGCAGCGCCGAGCAGGTGTTCCTCCATCCTGGCAAAGAGCGGACGCAACAATTTCTATCGAGAGCGAGGGTGTGATGAGCGTGACTTTACGATTGGCGACGGCGAGTGACGCCGACGATATCGCCCGCTTCTACGCCCCTTATGCGGAGGAGACCGCGATCAATTTTGAGTACGAGGCCCCGGACGCGGAGGAGTTTGCACGCCGGATTGAAGAGGTGGAACAGAAGTTCCCGTTCATTGTGGCGCAGGCGAACGGACGTGTTCTCGGCTATGCCTTCGCTCGCGGCATGGGGGAGCGGCCGGCCTACGGCTGGTCCATCGACACCTCGATCTACCTCGACAAAGGCATTCGCGGCCACCATGTCGGTTCGGCGCTGTACTGGGCTCTCGAGGCCATCCTCATCGAGCAGGGCGTGATCAACATGTTCGCCTGCATCACTGTCCGACGCGACGATGGGCTCTACGACCTGTCGGGGGTTCCTGGACTCACGGATGCCAATGCCAGCGCCTCCGACCCGCACCTTCCGCTCACCAGCCCTCGATTTCATGCGGCTCGCGGATTTCACGTCGTGGGAAGGGAGCGCAGCTGCGGCTACAAGCTCGGCACGTGGTACGACAAGCTCTGGATGGAAAAGCAGGTGGGAGAGCGCCTCGAACAGCCCGTGCCCGTCACTGCGCTTCCCGAACTTCCCGATGAAAAAGTCGCTGCCATCCTCACCCACTACAGCGACCGAATGGCCGGCGGGCCGACAACTTTTTGATTCAACGCGCACAACAATCATTCATCACTGCAATATCGACAACAAATAATAAGGAACAAAAATGACAACTACAGCAACCCTCCCCAAGACTCCCGAAGCCGCGAAGATCGACCCGATTCAGTATTCCTACGACGAGCTCAAGGCCCTGAGCCCTCAGGAATATGAGCGCTACTGGGAGGAGTGGCACGAGGGCCGCGAGGCACAGCTCAGCTCCGAGTACGGCTGGTTGAGCCTGCGCAGCATCGATTGGCTGGAGGACGGATCCTCGGTGCGCATCCCGAATTTTCCTGGCGCATGGACTCAGAGCGGCGACACGGTGGTGTACACGCCTCAGCCTGGCAAGGACGTTTATAACCGCGGGCAGGTGATCCGCTCGCCGAAGGTCATCAAAGTCTCGATTCATGCAGACGTGAACGTGGAGGACTTCGACTTTGAGGGTGTGCGCGCCCAGCTCATCAAGCGCATCGGACCCAATCGTCAGTTTGCTGTTCGCCAGCGCGATCCTCAATCGGTGACTCGCACCGCATTCGCCGGCGTTCCCCACTTCGAGCCGAACCAAGACTGGATTTACCCGGCTCGCTACGAGGCGCTGAGCCAGTGGTCCACCGTAGAAACCTCTGCCGTTCTGGGAGATCTTTCTCACGACGAGACTCAGATCGGCACGCTTTTTATCACCATTGGTGGTAAAGAGTACGGCCTGGTGGTGTTCCAGGGGCACAACGACGATTCAGGCTGGACGCGGGTCAACCCCAGCACGGGGGAAACCGAATACCTCGATAATCGGCAGAATACAGAGGGTTCAGGCTTCGTGCTCTTCCGTGACGAGACGTCGGGGAAGCAGACTTACGGCGGCGCTCGCGGATTGCACGTCGACCTTCGCGAGCCAGAAAAGGTGAGTTACGTCGACTTCAATCAGGCGACGAATCTGCCGTGCGCCTTCACGTATTACTGCACGTGCCCCTTCGCTCCGCGTGAGAACCTTTTCCCCTTCGAGGTGCTCGCAGGAGAACGCACGCCGAAGATCGTGGATACGGGCGATTTCGAGTAAGGGTATGAAGTGTGGTGGGCTCATCCCATGCGGTGGCGCACGCTCTTCTTGACGGTGGCGATGAACATGATGAGAGGGAAGACGGCCGCGAAGAGGAGCCCCACGTGGAGGCTGTCGCCGAAGGCTCCGGCGACAGCCCCGACGGCTAGGGGCCCCAGCGTTCCTCCGACGTCTTGAGAGAAGGAGAAGAGCGAGAACATGGGAGTTCCCCCGTTGGGGATTTTCTGGGCGCCGAGCGACATCAGGCCCGGTGCCATGATTCCCACGGTGAGGCCCGTCAGCGCGCAGGCGAGGAGGCTGAGGGCGGGCATCGGGGCTATCGCGGTGACGATATAGGTCACCACACACAGCGTCGCAGACCAGTGAATGAGCGCCCTCAGGTCGACGCGCTCGCCCCAGCGGGCGTAGAGAATACGCGAGATCCCCATCATGGCGGCGAAGGCCGCGGGCCCCGCAAGATCGCCGACGACCTTGCTCACTCCGAGTCCTGCCTCGGCGAAGGCCGAGGACCACTGGCTCATCGACAGCTCAGCCGCCGCCGCGCAGATGAGCATGAGGCAGAAGAACCACATTGCAGGGCGGCGAAGAAGCTCGACGAAGTCGATGCGATTGTCGTCGTCCACGATGCTGGGCATGGGGGCCTTGGCGAACATGAGCAGGCTCACCGCCGGAATGAGGGCGAAGAGGAGCGAGAGGATGGGCCAGCTACCAGCTCCGAAGAGTGCCACGAATCCGACGAAGACCACTACGACCCCCACCTGTCCCCACGAGTAGAACGAGTGCAGCAGGCTCATCATCTGATCGTTGTTGTCGGAGGGGATGGCCTCGATGATGGGGGAGATGAGCACCTCGATGAGTCCTCCACCCACCGCGTATACCACCACCGAGATGATGATTCCAGCAAAGGCGCTGGGCATGATGAAGGGCATGAAGGACAACATGATGAGGCCCGTGGCGCAGAGTGCGTTTGCGGCGACGATTGACGTCTTATAGCCGATGCGATCCACGTAGCGGCCAGCGAAGATGTCGACGAGGAGCTGCAGGAAGAAGTTTGCGCTGATGAGAATCGACAATTCCTCGATGCTGATGCCAAAAGTCTGAGTAAAGGTGATGAACAGCAGTGGGAGGAAGGTGTTAACCACCGCCTGGGCGATGTAGCCATTGAAACAGGCATAGGCGGTGAGTCGGTAAGAGGTTGGGTGTGGTGGCGGTGTCGTCGGTGTCATCGTAGTCATCGGCCCTCCGTCAAATAGTGGCGGCATGCGGTCAGGCGGTCATTTTCTTATCTCTGGGATGTTTTCAGTATTTCAGACTGTGTTTGGAAGGGCAAGGCGCGGCGCGAAAGCTCTCTATCAGCTCATCTATGGGGAGAAAGTGTGAACGCAGTGTTGAGAAAGTGTGCTCGAATTGTCCTCGCAAAGTGAAGGGGGCGAGGAGCTGGGCCAGATATTTTTTATATTCCTCTCAGATGAGAATGGACAACATGTTGCGAATAATTGGTATCGTGAGAGACGGGAGAGATAAGTTTCATTGAGTGGTTGTGTCCAGGGGAAGGGACATTGGCACATGGGGGGAATATCAGTAACTCTGCGAAGTCGGGCGCATGCGCGCCGTCGCCGCATTGTGGGTTATGTTGTCATCGCAGCGGCTAGTCTTGCCGTTGTCATCACAGGTCTGTTTTTGGGATTCGCGCACGCGGCGGATTCAACCGACGTCTTGCAGGAGCCGCACCACTCGGTTTCGGTCGAGAAGTCCGCCACTGCGGGCAAGGACCGCTATACCGTGACGTTGGCGGCCGACGGCAACAGCGCTACTCAGACAACTCCGCTCGACGTGGCCGTCGTTCTCGATACGGGATACGCGATGCCGAGCCTATCTACGCGGGTTCGTCCACCACCAAGATCGCCGCCGCCAAAACGGCCTTGACGAATCTGAGCTCACAACTGCTCGCCACAAACCCCAACAATGCCATCAATATGTCGCTCGTCACCTTCTCGAACTCGGCGCAGGTCGCTTCCGGCAGCACCACATCCGCCTTCACCGGCAACAAGGCAACCTTTGACAGGTGGGTCAATTCACTCACCGCACCCACGAGCCGGAACTCAACGCACACTTTCTGGGATACGGGACTGACCATGGCCAACAGCCTCACGACGCGCTCGGGGGCGAAGAAGGTCGTGCTGTTTCTCAGTCAGGGCTACCCAACAACCATGTATACGCCCGGCGATCCCAGCAAAAACATCGATTACTTCAACCCCATTGTGTACGCAGGGTCCCAGGCGGCAGCCAAGACACTGATCAATAACAACTGGTCAATATATAACGTTGCCTTCTACAACACCGTGCACCCCTGCGTGGCGCAGAAGCCCGCTAGAGATGACAACAACGGGTACGCCACCAAGGATTGGACCGCCTCCAACCAGTGCTACATCAGCACCACCACGACGTACTCAACCACGACAACTAATCACGGGCGCAACTCTCAGTTCTACAACTCCTCCATCTCCGGGTCCTTTCCCGTGGGGTCCTCGAGCGTGCCCTCCACGTGGATGAAGCCCTTCGACGCCTTCGTCAGCACGCAGCAGCAGTATGCACAGTCGAAGGCCTCCGTGGACATCGCCTCGTACTATCTCTCGGGTGACAATCTCGGAGATATTTTCACCTCCATCAGCCAGCAGCTCACCACCACGTACATCTATAGCCCGGTGACGGTGAAGCAGAAGCTCTCGCGCTACGTGGCACCGGTCGATGTGACGGCAGTCGGTGGCGGTGTCAGTGCGAAAGTCGTCAACGCAGACGGCAGTGCTGCAACTTTCGGTGGAGCCACCATCGCGACCGTGTACGATTCCGTCTCGCAGACGCTGACGGTGACGATTCCGCAGCTGGGCGTCGGGCAGAAGTTCACAGCGACTTACGACGTCATGCCCACGCAGGCGGCCTACGCGAAATACGTTGCGGACGGAGATTATCCCGACGTGGGCGACGACACCACCGGTTCCCTCTCCGAGGACAAGGATGGATTCTTCATTGACGATTCCGCCGATACGACAGGCGTGGGTGCGAATCTCACCTATGCAGTGACCCGCTTGGGGATGAATCCGGAGTCGGTCACGGAGCAGACCACCTACAAGCGACCCGTCATCCAAGTCACCCCGACGGCCACTATCCCGGTGGAGAAGCAGTGGGGACCCGATCCAATTGACACCGACCCCAGCAAACCCCTGTACGCGCTCGATAACCTGCCAAACGTCCCGAATTCTGTGACGCTGCACCTCCTCAAAGACGGGGTGGACACGGGCAAGACTCTGACACTTGGCGCCTCCAACAGCTGGAAGGGTCACTTCGACGAGGTGGATTTGGGCCACGTCTACACGTTGAAAGAAGATGGCGTGCAGGATTCCGCGGGCAGCGCCCTCTACGAGCCGTGCTTCATCTCGCGAGACCTCGCTACGCCGGCTGCCTCAGAGTGCAGCGTGACCCAACACCTCCAGCAGAGCATCGACCTCACCTCCGCGATGACGACCAAAGGTTGGCTGGTCCGCAACATGGCGGTTCAGTCTCAGGTTTCGGTCGTCTTCAAGGTCAAGAACGGAACGTTCACCGGTGGTGTGACGAGCTACACGCAGCAGGTCTTTGCACTCGCCGGGAGGGGGACGCTCCAACAGGCAGCCGTCGACAGGGCCCTCGACCAGATCACAGCCGACAAGGGCTATGCGCTCTCAACTGGCACGTGGGACGTCACGCCCGACACCACTCGCGGCGGTCTCATCCAAGGGAATTCATACGTCTACACTTTCACCCTCAATCCGACCCCGGTCTCGCAGCTCCCACTCACCGGCGGCACCGGGTCTGGATGGACAAGGATCGTGGGACCGCTTGCCGTGGCTGCTGTTTTTATCTTTGCCATTGCCGCAAAACTGAGGGATCGCGCTCGCAGAGCGTAATTGCGTGCGCACGTCTGCGACATTTCCTAAGCTAGGGGTGCAAGACACGGGGTGCCCGTGCCTCTGTGGCCCGCAGGGTCGGGGAGGTACAGGGCTGAGAAACACCCGCCGAACCTGCTCTAGTCAGCACTAGCGAAGGGATGTCATTATGACACTTCATACACAGTCCGCCGATTCAACGTCTGCAGCCGCAACCGAGAAACCGAACGCCTCCGATATCGGAGAGGCGCTTGTCACCTTGCGTGCCACCGCCCCACTCACGCAATGCATCACGAACGAGGTCACGACAAACTTCGTCGCCAACGCCATCTTAGCCGTCGGAGGGTCCCCGGCCATGGCGGCGGACCCTGGTGAGGCCGACGATTTCGTCCGGCTCGCCTCGGCGTTGCTCATCAACGTCGGCACGCTTTCCACCGACAAGCGCGTCACCATTCCCCCCACGGCACGGATCGCCCACGAAACAGGTACTCCTTGGGTGCTTGATCCCGTGGCAGTCGGCGCGCTTCAGCCGCGCACGCGCATCGTCGAATTCATTCTGGATTTCCGCCCGACCGTCATCCGGGGCAACGCTTCGGAGATCATCGCGTTGGCGGGAGGCACCTCCGCCGGCAAGGGCGTCGACTCGGGTGACGATCCTGTTGCCGCCTTGCCGGCAGCTCTCGCGTTGGCGGCGCGGTATGGATCGGTCGTCGCGATTTCAGGGGCGACGGATCTCATCACCGACGGACGTATTGTGGCGCGGACGCCAGGCGGTTCTGTTCTGAGCACTCGCATCACGGGAGCGGGTTGCTCGCTCGGTGGCGTCACCGCCTCCTTTGCGGCGGCCGCGTCGTCCCCGCTGGTGGGTGCGCTCGCCGCCTCAATTGCTTACAACGTTGCCGCCGAGCGCGCGGAGAAGATATCACAGGGCCCTGGAACGTATCAGCCGCATTTCTTGGATGAGCTGTACTCGCTCAGCCCTGCAGATATTGGTGATCCTCGACGATTTTCCCTTGAGCCCGTTGATCCAGCCTCGGCGCAGGCTGCGGGTGTCTCGTTGGTGTCACAGAAGGGAGCAGCGGAATGACCGCGAAATTGCCGCTGTGGCTTCGCAATCCACACGAGCGCGCGGAGGGAATCCGAGCGCATCTAGCAACGTATTTTGTGGTGGGGCCCCAGGATGTTGCGCCGCTCGGCCGTGACCTTGTGGAAACCATCCGCGAGGCCATCGCCGGAGGCGTGACCTTCCTCCAGCTGCGTGCTAAACCGGCCGGCGCGCGCGAGATTCTCGAGCTTTCGCGTGCCATAAACCCCCTTCTTGCGGCGTTGCCCGAACGCGAGCGTCCGCTGTTCGTGATCGACGACCGCGTCGATGTCGCCGCCGCCGCTCAGCGTGAGGGACTGCTCGTCGACGGGGTCCATGTGGGGCAGAGCGATCTGCCGGTGGAGCATGCCGCTCAGTTGCTCGCGCCCGGCTCGGTGATCGGACTGTCTGCCGCAACCGATGAAACAGTGCGCGCGCTCGATGCACAACAGGCCGATTACCTCGGCGTGGGAGCGTATCACGACACGATTTCCAAGGCGGATGCCGGCGGTGGCTTGGGTGCCGACCGGTTCGCCGAGCTGACGAGGATAGCGGTGCGCCCAGTTGTAGCGATCGGAGGCATCACGCCTGCCGACGCGGAATCCGTGGCTCGGGCAGGCGGCGCGGGCCTGTGCGTGATCTCGGATATTGCGCGGGCCGCCGACGTGCGTGCCGCTGCCGCGACCCTGGCTACCGCGTGGAAGAGAGCGGTTGCTGCTACTGGTACTGGCGCGAAATCTGGCGCGGAGTCAGACGCGAAATCTAGCAAGGAAGCGAGTGCGCGATGAATGCGAACGCGCGAGGTAGCCGTACTTCCGGGAAACGCGCTTCCGGGAAACGTGAGCGTGGCAGCCGTGCGCGAGTCCTCAGCATTGCCGGTACGGATCCGAGCGGCGGGGCCGGACTGATGGCAGATCTGCGCACAATGGCCGCGTTGGGCGCCTACGGAATGGGCGTGGTGACCAACGCGGTGGCGCAGAATACGCAGGGCGTGCGCGCTGTGCTGGCCGTGCCGTCGAGCTCGGTTCGCGCCCAGCTCGAGGCGGTGAGCGACGACGTTACGATTGACGGCGTCAAGATCGGCATGCTCGGCGGCGTCGAAACCATAGAAACCGTGCGCGCATGGCTGGAAGCGTTCGGTTCACGGAGGCCCCCGGTCGTTCTCGACCCGGTGATGATCTCGACGTCGGGCACGCGACTCCTCGACGAGGATGCGGTGTTCGCGCTGCACAAGTTACTCTGCAGCGGCCTCATAGACGTCGTGACACCCAATATCCCCGAGCTCGCCGCTCTGTGTGAGTGGGCGGTGCCGAAGGATTGGGAAGGTGTGCGCGAGCTCGCGATTGAGTTCGCAGGGGAGTCGGGTGCGAAAGTGTACGCGAAGTCGGGGCATCTAGAGAGCTCCGATGACCGTACGGACGCGCTGGTGTCATGGGATCAAGCGAAGAGCGAAGCCCGGATCGACGAATTTGCTGGCACTTTGGTGGAGACACAGAATACGCATGGGACCGGCTGCACGCTGTCGAGCGCATTGGCGACTTTTGCGGCACAGGGGAGCGGATGGGTCAAGGCTGCCCGCCGAGCGAAATCCTTCATGAACGGCGCCATCGCACACGCAGACGAACTCCACGTCGGTCACGGACACGGCCCGATCGACCAGCTGTGGAACACGACTTATGACGTAGGGAATGAATGATAAATGACGATGGAAATGAGTGATACGAGCGAAAGAGGGCACATGAACGCTTCTCTCCATGCCCTAGAGGTTGTCGCCGAGAAATCCTCGGGTGCACCGAGTCGTGCGCGAGTACTGTCGATTGAAGGCTCCGACCCGATCGGTGGGGCGGGCACCATGGCGGATATGAAGGTTTTCACCGCGCACGGAGTCTATGGCTACGCGGTGATGACCAGTGTGCTGGCGCAGAACACGCAGGGCGTCACCGACATTGTGAACATGGAACCGGGGTTCATTCGGGCTCAGCTCGATGCTGTGAGTGACGATTCTGACATCGATTCCATGAAGATTGGAATGCTCGGAACCGTTGAAATCATTGATGTCGTGCGCGAGTGGCTCTCGGGAGTCCTGGAGCGTGCGGCCGCGGGTGAGATTGCGAAGCCGTTCGTCGTCATCGATCCCGTGATGTACGCGAAGTCCTCGGATGCGCTGCTGACCCCCGAGGCCGAGCAGGCGCTGAGGAGCGTGTTGCCGCTCGCGGACGTGATCACGCCGAACATCCCTGAGCTTGCAGCCCTGACAGATTCGCAGCCCGCGAGTTCGTGGGACGGCATGGTGGACCAGGCCCGCGACTTGGCCGCCGCGATGAATATCGGCGTCTATGCGAAGTCGGGAATGTTGACGATGAAAGGTGCGTCCGACGCTTCGGACGTGTTGGTCATGCCGGGGGATACCGGCGACGAACCGCTCGCTCTCCGCATCCCTGGCCACGCCATTTCGACGAGCAACGTCCACGGAACTGGCGACTCCCTCTCGAGCTCCCTCGCGGCGCTGCGACCTCAAAAATCTTCGTGGAGTGCGACTGCGCTCGCGGCCAAGGAGTGGATGACGGGTGCGATCGCCGCCGCCGATCAATTGCACGTCGGCAAGGGCCACGGGCCCATTGATTTCACCTGGAAGCATGCTCCTACGGGACTGAGTTTTTCCAGCGACTACTGGAATCGGGTGGAGCCTGTGCGTGAGCGCATTGCTTCCATGCCCTTCATCGAGGCCCTCCTCGATGGCAGTCT
This sequence comes from Bifidobacteriaceae bacterium, assembly GCA_022649925.1. Taxonomy (GTDB): domain Bacteria; phylum Actinomycetota; class Actinomycetes; order Actinomycetales; family Bifidobacteriaceae; genus JALCQC01. The sequence continues at coordinate 27,319 of JALCOX010000015.1, forward strand.
GCCGCGCGATGCGTTCAACGATTATCTGCATCAGGATGACCTCTACCTCAGCGACTACACCTCCCTACTGGCACTGGCATCCTCGCGTGCCGACACCATTCACGAGCGTGTATTTTTCGCCGGCGCCGCCAGAGGCTCCGTGGAGTCGGAGCTGGGGCTGCATCGTTCGTGGTTCCTCGACAACGGGTACTCGCCGGAGCGTGCGCGCATGTCCGAGGTGACGGCCGCCTACATCGGCCACGAGCACCGCGTCGCAGACCAGGGGCGCTATTCCACCTTGGCTGCCGTGGTGATGCCCTGCTTCTGGCTGTATGCCGAAGTTGGGAGAACAATTGCCTCGCGCGCTGTTTCACTTGGGCTTGACCTCGATACGCATCCGTATGGCTCGTGGATTCACGCCTATGCGGACGACTCGTTCAACTCGGCCGTGGCGCAGGAAGTGGCGATCTGCAATCGGGTTGCTGCGGCCGCTTCCATTGATGAATACAACGAAATGATGGACGCTGCGTTGATTTCTTCGGAGCACGAGTACCGGTTCTTTGCGCAGGCGGGGGAGTAGGCAGGCAGTGGTCGCGTGCTCTCTTATGTGGGCAGCACGATATTCAGCACAGTCATGATGGCGATGGCGATAAAGGCGGTGGCCGCGAGCGTGAAACCGGCTAGCTTCGGGCTGCCAAGCACTTTGTCAGTAAAAAGTGTTGCAAATACGGCGGTTGGAGCAAAGCACACCATGACCAAGGCTTTACGGAATATGCCATCAAAAGGCATGACGAACCATGCGAAGATCGCGAACAGTGTCGCAAGGGGAATTCTCCATCCGATAACTTCTAAAACGGCCTTAATGTCCTTACACCCTTTTGGTAGGTCCATCAGCATACCAACCATGAGCATGGAGCAGAAGGGATTCGCGGCCGATACGGGCTGTAGAACGGTTGCGATCCATTGCGGCAGATGAAGACTGAAAACAGTCACCACGATCATGATGAGATAAATGTCGAATGAAGGTGACGTGACGAAGCCCCTAAGAATAGTGCGAAGATGTGCGCGATGCTGTAACCTCCGTGCGTCCGGGTCAGTAAGTTTTCCGGTGGGAACGACGGGTGCTGTGCCATCATATTGTTCGCTCAGTGGTTTCTGCATATCTATGTTGAGCAAAGAGGTTGTCATCACATTCGTTCCAGCCGTCACCATCACCGCGTTGCCCATGTCGAACATCGAAGCAATCATGAGGGTCGAAGGCCCGAGGAAAGCCTGAAGAATGGGGAAGCAGAAGGTTCCCACGTTGAAGCCGGAGGCGTTGAGTAGCAGAAAGGCACGTTCGCTCACTCGTCGTTTGTGCGAAAAGAGGAAAAGCAGAGGAATTGGCAGGAGTGCACAGCCCAACCCGAAAAGTGTCACCAGGAGCAAGCTCATATTGTGGTTACTGTTGACGAAGGAGACGATGATGGCTGAAGGCAGCGTGAGATTAAATACCACTGATTGCAAAATTCGATAATCGAGAGCCCCGAAAACCCCGAGGCGTCGGAGCAGAAAACCCGCGACGATGATGAGCACGAAAGCTCCTGATTGCAGTATCGGTGTCATTGTTACCTCACATGAGCGGAGGGCAAACGAGTGGTTTGCCCTCCAGATTTATTGCATTTGTTGCGTTATTAGTTGATGGTCCACTACTTCACTTTGCGAATCAAAGCGATCAGTACGAGACCCACGATGGCGAAGGCTGCAGCCAAAGGGAACAATGCGTGGTAGCCGACTCCCGAGATGAGAGCAGCTGCGAGAACCGGTCCCAGAATCTGACCACCGGTGTTGGCGAGATTGAGAATGCCGAGATCTTTTGCTGCGGAATCTGCGTTGGGAAGAACCTCCACATTGAGTGCCTGATCCACTGCTTGGAAGGCGCCGAGACCCATTCCCGCAAGGATTGCATAAGCAATCATGAAATTGGGGTTAGGGGAGAAGAAGGGGAGGATTGAGCCGGAGGCGATGAAGAGTGCGGAGAGAATGACGGGCAGTTTCCTGCTCTTGATGCGGTCGGAGATGATACCGGTGAGAATGGTCATGCCGATGGCGGTGACCATCATGCAGGCGGAGATGACGGAGACGTAATAGGCAGATCCTGCGGTGTCAAGCTTCATGTAATCGGTGAGGATGTAGAGCTGGAAGCCTGTGATGGAGAACTTCGCGGCCATGATGAGGAACTTGCCGAAGAGAGCCAAGTAGTAATCGCGTGCACCGTGAAGCGGAATGGAGAAGTGGGTAATGAGGACCTTGCGGTCGAATTTAATCTTCGGCATGTCCATGCTAGAAGGCTCGCGCATGATGATGGCAGCGAGTGGCCCAGCGAGTACGACAGCGCCTGCAAGCACCCAGAATCCGATGTTGATGCGATCAAGGAACTGTGCTCCCACCATCTGGCCAGTGTAGATGCCGACGGAATAGCCGAATGCGTACATCGAGGAAATGGTGCCACGATACTTTGGGGCAACTCGATCAGCCATGATAGCGACGAACGGTGCGATGATGGCGTTAAGACCGAGCTGGAAAATGCACCAGTAAATGACGAGAAGAGTGACGTTGGGTGCCGAGTTCAGCAGGAGAAGCGAGATGGCGGTGAGAATCGATCCGCCGATGATCCATGGGCTACGACGGCCAATGCGAGAGCGCGTCATGTCAGACAGCGTTCCGAAGATAATGTTTGCGATAGTCGCGACCACCATTGCACTCGTTGAAAGCAAGGCAATGACTGCTGCCTTGGAATCGGGAGCGAGTTGTGCGGTCTTGGCGGGGAGGAGAACGACGTTCGTTCCCATGTAGGGTCCTAAGTACAGGAAGACTCCACACATCAAGGCGAAACCAACTTTGTATGGTGCCTTCTTCTGAGTCTCATCTGTTTCTTGCGCAAGCCACTTTGTAGGCTCAACTGTGTTCGTGGACATAACTACCTCCATTGGTAATTACTCAGTTACTTCTTATCTTTATTTCGGTTGACGCACTGCTGTGTGCGTCGAACATGAGCCGTTGTCTCTATCGGTTCCTTGGGATTTGGGTATAGCTTCGCTGGCCCTCCCTCCCTTTTCACTTCGGACAGTCTTTCGACTGTCCGAAGCCGTGGGGTCTTCTCTTTGTGTTCCGTGTTGTGAAAAGACTTAGAAAAGTCGAATCTTGTTGCTTCCCACCTGGAGGCCTTCGACGGGGCCGGGGGTTGGAGAGTCGTTACGTTGCTCGCCACGCAAATCTGTGTTGATGCTCAGTGGGGATCCATCTGGATTCTCATAGAGTTCGCCAACGATTCGCGGACGGTCGAGAGATTTGGTGTCCAAAAGTGTCGTCGAGATGTCGAAGAGGCCTTTCTCGAAAGTTCCCTCGAGCCATACTGCGCCTTGTTCATCTTCGTAGACCCGGATTTCTGGATTCTGGGATGAAGTGAACTTTGCTTCCTCTTTGTCAAACGATGGAGAATCCTTGAGATAGGCATTCCCGCTGATGTAAACAGGCTGTTTTACCTTCTCGAACAGTGAGATATCACCGATGAGAGGATCCTTGCTACCTCCGTGTACCGTCTCGATAAATTCCTTTTCGCTAGTGAGCAGGCCATCGTAGTCTGCTGTTCCTTCGAAGGAATTCATCATGGGCTTGGAATCGTTGCCGACGAAGATATTTTGATAGATTCTGTCGTCACCGCTGTAGACGCATGCGGTTCCCAGGATTTCTGTGGAGTGTGGGAAATGATAGGGGGTGAACCTGTTGACGATTGGCTTGCGTGTCCAACCTCCGAGGAACAGATTATGGACGAAGGCGGTACCCTGTGCGTGATTGTCAACGGTGTGAGCGGAAGCGAAGACGTTGTTGTCGACAAGGCAGGGACCATGGGTTACTTCGATCATGAAGTCCCGGTCATTGTCAAAATAAGCATTCGAGCTAACGCGGGTGCCCTGGGCCTGCCAGTCAAGCCAAGTACCGAGGGCGCATTGATGAATCTTGTTCCTGCGAATGATGGTGTCGATGGGCGCGTGGAGCTTGATGCCACCGATCTCATGGCCGAAGAACTCGCGCTTGGTTCCGATGTGGTGAATATCGTTGCCTTCGATCACAGAGAAGATGCAGCCAAGATGACCGACAATGCCGTTCTGGCCACAGTCATGAATCGTGTTGTTGCGCACAATGTGCGAGCCGATGGTCTCTCTATCCCAGCCGCGGTGCCTCGCCAGGAAGACACTTTCAAGCTGGAACTGGTATCCGGGCTTGCGCTGTGTATAATACGCTTCCTGGTCTCCGGTGGAGTACTCCTTGCCCAGGCTGATGCCGCTACACTTGGCGTCGTGGATGTCGTTATCTGCGATAACCCAGCCTTTCGACCAATTTGTGCCGAGGAGGCCGAACTGCTCTGCCGTTGGTGGTGCCCATCCGCAAGCTGCCTGCGCCATCTCGAAACCCTGAACGGTGATGTAATCACGGCCAGTGTGTGAGGGGAAGAAGCAGGTTCTACGAACGTTAATCTCCACGACCTCATGATTGGGGTTTTTGTCCTGGAAGTTCGCCCAGATTTCCGTCGCTTGTGCGCCGACCTTTGCGTGCCACTGGTAAAGGGAGCCTTCGGGGTCGGCGAGCTTCTCGATGGGGTCAATCCACTCGGGACCAGGACCTGTTGGACGCTTTTTGGCTGTCGCGACATCTTCAATCGTGCGTGCTTCGTACATTGACTTGCCATTGAGATACACGTCGCCGAGACTGAGATCCCAGGTGTGGGGTTGTTCGAGCCAGTCGCCAACGAGGGGAGTGGCGTAAGGGTTGTAGTTACCGAAAAGTGTGTTGGGAACGGTGACGTGCCACACAGTTCCTTGTGTATTCTCCCAGCTGGAGATTACTTCAGAACCTTTGATGACAGGGTGTTCCCCCGTAGCCGCTTTATATGTAATGCGTGCGTATTCGTGGAAGCCGCCGCGTGGGGGGTCTACCTCTTCGCGGTACGTTCCGTCGTGCACGATGACGGTGTCACCGGGAACTGCGATATTTGCTGCTTCCTGGATAGTGGAGAACGGGTTGCTCTGGCTACCGTCTCCCTGAGCTGCAGTAACTGAAGCTCGAACGTGAATCTCTCTACCTAAGGTGCCCATATTTTCTGCTCCATAAACTCGTCATTGAGAATTTCGGATCCTGTAATTAACTAGGTGGTTAATTACTAAAAGTGATATTAAACCTTTAATTAATCAGTTGTCAAGTAAGTATGTAGAAAAATCATTAGATCTTGATAAGACTATGAAATACGGGGGATTGAGAGGGTCACGTACTTTCGATTGGAGGTGTCTTAGCGTCGTCCCCAGCGACCCTCGGCGAATATATCCCACTCTTTGAGAAGGTCGATGGTGTCGGGATGGTGCAGCCATCTTAGTTCAAGGCCATCCATTGCTGCGAAGACGTCAAATGCTTCTTTGTGAGGGTCGGGGAAGTTGTCGTGCTTTGCGATTTTCGCCATGTTACTGATGGTGCGTTCTTCGCGACGCTGATAATACTCATACGCGGGATGATCTTTGTTGAGTGCTTCAGCTTGAAGGATCATGTACAGCCGAATGATCTCGATCTGTTGTGAATTGCGCTCCATCGCCACGTGGCAGAACTCTTTGAGCCCGTATTGGACAGGTTCTTTCCACATTTCGTCGTAGCTCACACCGAGGGCCTGTGATGTGTGACGAATGTCGATTTCATCGCGGTGCTCGAGAACCGCAATCATCAAGTCCTCTTTTGATTTGAAGTGATATAGCACCGCGGGGCCCGTGAGTCCGAGCTCTTTCGCCACCTGACGGACTGAAAAGCCCCAGTAACCCTGCTTCGATAGCTCGGTGGTAGCGACTTCGATAATCTGCCGCTTTCTCTCCTCAGGGTCAAGACGTTGCCTGACGGGCGCTTGTGTACTTTTCGTTTTACGAGGAGGCAATATTTTCTCCATCTATCGGTGCTCAAAGTATCCTACCTCGAAACGTTCCCTTTACTATGTTGGAACGTTTACATCGGGGCACTCGGGGGTCGAGCGGCCTCGAGTGTAGGAGCACTGGTAGTACGAGAACCGTGGGTGGGGGAGTTGTTCGTGGAGTTTTGACTGCTGAGCGGCGTGCGT
>JALCOX010000016.1 GCA_022649925.1 Bifidobacteriaceae bacterium
GCCAGATCATTCTCGGGTTCCGTCCTGAGGATGCCTCGCTCGCCACGGAAAGTGATCCGGATGCCTTCAAGCTTCTGGTTCAAAACACCGAGGATTTGGGCTCTGACGGTTACGTCTACGGCCAGATCATCTCTGACAGCTCTGTGGTTGACACCAATGCTGCTACCGCAGCAACGATGTCCGATCAGAACAAGCTCACCACGGTTCGTATTCCTCCGCGTACTCTGCCGAAGATCGGCGAGACCGTGAAGATCCACATCGATCCGGCCAAGATGCACCTGTTCGCTCCTTCGACAGGTCTGCGTCTGAATTAGTAATAACTAGCAGTAAATCAGTGAATGCAGTAACTCGGTCAGATCTGACTGCACGGATCTGACTCACCTCCTCAAATGGGTGTGCCGTTCGCAGCGATCGCGCATTGCGTGGTTACAGCGAACGGCACATTTATTTTCTGGGAGAGGCGAAATCGGAGGAATTTTTCATTCTGTACGGGAAAATAGTCTGATGTATCCCGGTGGAGTAAATCTTTAAGATTCAAGTTTTCTTTTAAAGTTTTTCTGATACTATAAAAGCACCCCATGAGAGGGAATTATCGAAGTTAAGAGAACGCGTTCAGTAGTTGCCAGGTAGTGAGAAGACGTGGCAGGGCGCAGGGAATGAAGATGAGAGTTCAGTATGCGAAAAAGTGGACAGCCACTCATACTTTCGGAGAAAGTAAGCGCTAACGTCATTGGCGCCAAGGCCACCGCGTTCATCGCAGTGTGCGCGGCCATCGTCTCTACTATTTTCTCGGTCCTTCCGACCGGCACCGCTTCAGCAGCCGGTGGCATTGTCATTACGCAGAGTAATCCGTCAATTGTCATGGGGAATAGTTCCGCGGGAGCCGATTCTGCCGCGGTACGCGTCGCAGCGAAGCCTGGCGACGTCGTCACCGTTAAGCTCGATCACCACCTTTGGGATTCCGATACCTGGCTCTCCAACTTCCCGTACGGAACGATGACGAAAAATGCCGATTCCGACACGGTGACCTTTACGTTTTCGACTATGACTACGGCACAAGTAGTGTCGATTCCCATTGACATCTCTCCCTCGCTTTCTCACGATCAAGTGAAAACACCACTATCTGATGAGGAGAGGGCTGCTCTTCCGGCGGCTGGAAGCTATTCGATTGATGCAACGCTAGCGAGCTCGGACGGAACAGTAGTGGCCACGCAGTCGGCGAAATTGACTGTTACAGAGAGTAAATACTCGACGGGCACGGCATGGGCAGATGCCGGCGATTTCAATATTAAGGGCTCCTATATTCAGGGACGAACTTACACCTTTAAAGCCCCTACCCTGCTGTCGGTCACATACGCCGATGATTCACTCTCGCATCCATCGTGGTGGAGCGCGAGAACTCGCATCACATTATCGGTGCCAGGAAAATTCCAACTTGACGCGGCGGCCTCCCCGGGGTGGAAGCAGAATGCTGATGGCACTATTAGCTTCGATCCCACCGTGACCGGTGCGAGCCTGAATTTCTCTGGATCTTTCACCGATACTCCCGGAGAGCACACAGCGGATAATGACTCCACCATCACTGGCTATTTTGGTTCCTCGGACTCTCCCCAAAAGCTCACTTTAGCGAAGAAGCTCACTGTCACGGTACTGGATCCGGCTACGGCCGCAGCTGCGCCGGTTCTGTCAATCACGAAGGGAGTAGATGACACCACTTTCATAGCGCCGGACTCTTCGCCGAATCGACCAGGAATGGCGAACACGTACGATGTCAGCTATGGCGCAAGTGTTCCCGATTCTTCAGCGGAGGCTTATAAGAATGTCACTCTCGATGTGCAGCCAGCAGACGGTTCTTATCTCAGTGCAGGAAAGTTGACTATCAAGAATCCTTCATTGGGTGCAACGGTTACGGTAAACCTCACATCCGCCAGCGGAGCGACTAGTGCTGTATCATATACGGTCACTTCGGCGGATGTTGCTTCCAAGGATAAGACAGCTACCGTTACGCTTCCCGCTTCCACTGATGCTGGTTGGCTGGAGGCCTCAGCGACGATTTCGAAGCTCGATATTGCCTCAACCATGACCATGGACTTTCCCGAGACCCAAGCTCAGCGCAAACTCAACGATGGCACGCCCATCGCTGATGGCACCGTGAGGGCATCCTCTGCCACAGTGACGGGAACGGCTGAGAGTGGTGCATATTATGCTGGAACGCTCACCTCTGACTTAACAGCGTCGAAGGATGACGTCGGCGAGAAAGTGACGTACAAAAAACCTGCTTTGGTAAACAGCGATCTCTCGGTAGAAATTGGCGTGTGGCGTAGCCCATATAAAAATGATTCAGATTTCGTGAACACTTTTACATACGGTGCAGCCGGCTCCAATCTCTATCCAGCCCTTGGCGGCTCCAACGCCCAGAATTCAACCGCTCTGGAAATTTATGAACCGGTTGTATACGAAATGCTGCCGCGCAAGGCTGTGTACACGAATTACGAAGTGAAATCAGGCGTTCCAACTCCCAAGGTGACGTCCTACCAGACTTCAGATGGTCGTACGGTCGTGAAATTCGACTGGACGGGGACCGGATGGTGGCTGAATACACGGACTGACGCAAATTATGGCGAGGAGTTTATCGATGTGAATTGGAAGCCAGCTGCCAGCGGTGTGAAGACATCCTCAAGTGCTGCAATATGGGTTTCCAACGTCAATGACCCTGATTTGAAAATTGAAAATTACCATGGTGCTGGAGGGACTTCCATCGATCAGCCGATTGACTCAGGCACAACGGCTGAGGCGACGCAGGGTGATTCCGGTGCCGTGCTGATTGGTACGTACACGGTTACGATGGTGCCGCCAAAAACTTATGCAGCCTTCACGGGCACGGCATCGGTAAATGATAACCGTGGCGTTAACTCGGCGACTGGCACTAACGTGCTGAACTCTTCGACGACGGCAGATCACAAGTTGGTCTTCGACGTGATCAATGCTTCCACGGGACCTGTGAGCAATGTACAGATGCTTGTCAATCTCCCGGATAACCTCTCGATTGAGCCGACTGGAGACGCGACAGTTACGGACGCAAATGGGAATACTTACTCGACGACTTCAAGTGAAGTGAACGTGATGTACTCGACCACAAACCTGGAGCCGCCGTCAGATGGCAGCGGACTGCTGAACACAAATTGGATGCCGGCGGTCACCGTCCCCGCTCTGGGAGGCTGGAGCAAAGTTCGTGCAATTCGTATTTCTGTTCCGACCAGTGGCACGCAGACCGACTACCAGGTGAGTTTGCCAGTAACTGATACTAAAGCCCGCGATGAGGCCAAGACGTGGGGTACTGTCACTGCTACGACATATGCCGATGGCGCACCTACTCAGACCGCAACGGTCAAGGACTCCTATGCGCTGATGGAGGGTGTGAAAGACTGGGATGACGATGACGACGCAAATGGCGAGCGTCCCGATTCCATCCAAGTGAACTTACTGAACGGTTCCAAGGTAGTGGAAACGGTGACCGTGGATCAGTGGTCAGCCTGGCATTACGACTTCAACGCGTCGCCCGTGGACTCAAGCGGCAAGTTCATCGACTATACGGTTGCCGAGGCCAAAGTCCCAGACAACTACACCGCAACAGTCAATGGCATGAATCTGACCAACACCTACCAAGCCCCTCATCTCTTGTATACTCTCCCATTTACGGGAGGAATCGGATACTCGTACACGACCCTCGCGTTTGTGTTCACTGGAGTTGCTGTGGTGGCAGGCGGGTTTGCCCTTCTGCCGAAGCGGAGGAAGCAGTAGTTGCATATCTAGGCAAAATTCATAAGACGACTCAACAATTTCTCTGAGCAACCGACTGGCTGCTCAGAGGAGAATTCCGCATGATTTGGCGGATTCCTCAGTATTATAGGGATAAGTTAAACGATGTTCATTCCAGGTGTCTTGTCTTGGTTTGACACGAAGCGAATCCACTATGAGGGGATACGGCATATGGAGAATGTTGTGCCTTCTAAGAATGACCCCATGCGATCGATGGACTTCCTAGCACCAGAGCAGGCTGCGGGACCTGTACTTGGCAAGCTCATGGCAGACCTCAGTTACCAGCGAGCCAAACCGATTGATGTCCAGAACCGTTATGATGCCACGATGAACGCCATCAAATCTTATATTTTGCAGCACCAGCTCACACCAGGAGACCCGCTACCTACAGAGACCGAGCTCTGTGATGCTTTACAGACGTCGCGCTCTTCCATTCGTGAAGCTATTCGCAAACTTGAGGCGCTCCACATTGTAAGTGTGCAACACGGAAGAGGAATGTTCGTCGGTGATCTTTCTCTGGATCCTCTTGTTGAGACTCTATCGTTTAAAGCAATGATGCCGCATGGTAATGATTTCGCAGGTCTTCGAAGTGTTGTGCAGCTGAGGCATTATTTGGATTTGGGGTGTGCTCAGACAGTAGTTTCCTCACTAGAAGGAACTCGGCAACCTGGACTTGAAGCGATCACGGAGAAGATGGCAGAGTTGGCGAAGAAAGGCAAGACTTTCCTTACTGAAGACATCACCTTCCATATGGGTCTCATGCAGACGTTGCACAATGATGTTGCACAACAACTCGTTCAGAGCCTCTGGCTTGTACATATGGCGGTAATTCCTAAGCTCGGGCTTCAGATTAGTGAGTCACTCAATGAGTCAGCAGTTGCGCATAAAGTGCTGCTCGACAAAGCGCTTTCAGGTGATCTTGAGGGCTATCGGCAGGCCACTGATGCGCATTATCGTCCTATTGAGGCAATTCTCGAAAACCAGCTCAAAGAGAATGTGGGGAAGTAAGATTCTCTCTATTCCAAGTAAGGTGGTTGACTTCCCGTTCGCGCCACATTACTTTCTGCGATAGCGACGATAGTTGCGAAACGTAAGGACGGCGTACGTTTGAGCAGAACCGTCCGTCCCGTGAATACTGAAGGAAAGGGCCTGTGCGTACAGAAGCGAATCCTTCTGTACGCACAGGCCCTTTCTCAATGTGGCGATCAGCTGGAATACATACAGTCGAGTAACTACGGCGGGGAAATTAATTTATGCCTCGGCCGTGAATCCTATCGTGTGGAAGCCTCAACTTCTTCAGGAGTCCTTGCAAGAGTGAGGCCGCAGCTAGTGAGAACTTCAGCAATTGCCCGGATATTCTCACCTTTTAGTGCGAGGACAGGCTCGGGCATCTGATTAGTATCGAAAACACCTAGCAGAGCCATAGCAGTCTTGAAGGCACCAACACCAGCACCGTAACCTTGAACACCTGTGGGAACGGTCACGATGCGCATAATGGCGGAGAGCTTGTTCTGCTCTGCACGAACAGTTTCCCAATCCTTTTCCTGGAATGCTTTCCACATGCGTGTATAACCAGTCGCTTCGACATTTGCGAGTCCGGGAACTGATCCGTCGGCACCGGCCATGTAGGCTCCATCAACTACGACTTCTTGTCCGGTGAGAAGTGTGAGTGGGTGCCCAGCTTTGTTGTTATCATCCACGAGGAAGCGGAAGGACACGTCATCGTTAGATGAATCTTTGACACCGGTGAGAATTCCATCTTTGCCTAGTTTAAGTAATAGATCGCCAGGAAGCTTGGTATGTACACATACAGGGATGTCATAGGCAAAGAGTGGAAGACCGACGGCTTCATGGATGAGCCGGAAATGACGTTCGATTTCGGCAACGCCACCCAGAGCATAGAAAGGTGCGGTAGCAACGATGGCGGCTGCTCCGAGCCTCTGCGCAACCTTTGCATGCTCGATGACGCGGTTGGTCTCGGTGTCAATGCAGCCCACCAAAACAGGGACACGACCATCAACGAACTCAATGGCGGCACTGATAATTTCTTCGCGACGTTTGTCAGTGCTGAAAACAACTTCACCGGAGGATCCCATGATAAACAGACCATTGACGCCTGCATTGATCATGCGATCTATTGACCGCTTGAAGCTTGCGCGATCAAGCTCGTGGTCAGCAGTCAATGGGGTTACAACTGGTGGGATGACGCCACCGAATTTCGTACTCATATTCTTCTTATCCTTTTATTTGTTTTGAACAACAGTCGATAGTTTTAAGGCTTGCAATAGCGTTCAGATGAGTGCAGGCTTGTAAATATGCTCGAGAAAGCCCAAGCGTTCTTTGATAGAGGCATCTTTCGGAACGACGACTTTTGCACCTATATAGCTGGGTTTGCTTGGAATTTGCGAGTAAGCCAGAGTGACACAGCGACGAATCTCTTCTCCGCTCATGAGTGAGGTTTTTTCATCTGGATTCATGGGTAGATGACCGTCGATCCATTCGTAGCCATATTGAGTCGCCTCAGGACCTGCGCCGGAAAACATCAGCCCAGTGAGTACTCCAGCCTTCGTTGCGAGCTTGATGTGTTCTTCGGGAGTAATGGAGTCGTGGCCTTCAACGGAACTACGGCCCCAATTAATGGTCATTCCAATTTCGTTGTTGCGGCACAGTTCAATCTCTTGCTCAATTGGGAGGAATCCTTTCTCCGGCTTCCGCCCCTCTATATACTTGTCGCAATGCTCAATGACAAGCTTGCTACCACTCCAGTCCCAGCTGAGCAGTTCTTCCAATGATTTTTGCATGGAGGAGGAGTTAGCGGTCTTCGTAGGGGCAGAGTGAATCTCGATGAAAGAGACGTCGTTGCCTCCGCGAAGCATGGCAAAATCTTTGAGGGCGTCATTCAGTTTTCTAAAAAAGTCAAGAGCTGCCTTTCGCCCGGTCTCATTTGGGCTTGCCAGCCCAAAAGTTCCTGTCTTCCACACGTTTTGCATTGTTCCGGGAATGGCGGTTACGGTGTTACGGTGCCAGTTGTTGGGAAGCGAGGACGCAAGCCACTTACGCTGGTTCGCATCGCGCAGGTTGCCGGGGAATGGGAGTTCAGTTCCTTCAATCCAACCCTGTTCACCAAGTAACGTGTAATACTTCTCTTGATCTTGTTGCGTTTCTGGGAGTGATGCATAGGCTCCAACTACAAACTTCATGTTTTTCTCCTTTCTTAACTGTGACGTCAGGCTTTGTGCGTGTGCAAAGCAATAACTTCCGTCTCATCCATGCCGTCCTCAGGACGCACGGCGGAGGCGTCGATAGCATGCTGAATCTTGCGTGGAAGGTTGAGACCAACGGAGAGAATCACGATGAGTGCGAAGCCTACTGAAACTGTTGCCAGTGTGAGACCCAGCGGCCAGGCGGCGGCGGCGGCAGCACCAATGACGGGACCAACAGCGCCGCCCAGAGCACCTACGTTGTAGCAGAATCCAAGACCTGCAGCACGTTTCTCTACGGGGAAGTAGCTGGACACCCACTTTGGGGCTAGTCCGGAAATGCCCTGACCGAACATCTGTTGGAAGAAGAGCATGGCACCTAGGAGCATGGTTTGTTTACCGCCAATCATGAAGACTGGGAATACTAGGATTTGCGAAAGAATAAGGGAGATGGTGTACCACTTGCGCATACCGAATTTATCTCCCATGAATCCTGCAAGGATATAGCCGAAGGCGTTACCAAGATTAGCGAAGCTCACGATGGCAGCGACGAGACCAGCGTTCATGCCGAGGTCAGTCTTGAGGTATGTCGGTAGCAGACCGAGGATAGGCCAGGTGTACATGAAGGATGCAAAGACTGTGATCATGACAGCGATGCCAACAGCCCACCGTTTACGATCGGCGAGAATGACGAACCAAGAGAAAATTGCTAAGCAAATGACGCCTGCGATGGTGACGAGTGCAATACCTGTAATAGTGCTAGTGAAAATAAGGAGCAGCAGTACGATAGCGATGATGGTGAGGATGTAATTAAGAACTCTGTATTTGCCCTTGTACAGCACAGTAAGCATATTGAGCTCATGCATATCCTTTTTGGCTGCAGTTTCTTTCCAGTCGTCAGCTTCAGGCAAACGGCGGCGCATGTACACTGCGACAAGGATGGGAACAATTCCGGTGAGGAAAAGTGCTCGCCAGCCCCAGTCCTGATGCCAGCTGTCTACCCAAGGAACGAGATATTTATATATCTGGGCCGCAAGAATAGAACCAACCGCATAGCCGGACAGCATGAAGCCGGAGGCCCTGTTGCGCATATTTACTGGCCATAGTTCAATGATGTAAGTGGAAGAAGCGGAGTATTCGCCTGCCATTGCGAAGCCCACGATAAGACGTGCGATGAAGAGCACAATATAGGATGGTGCGAAAGCACACAGAATAGATCCGCCTGCAAACAGGAAAATAGAGGAGATCATTGCTGGCTTGCGCCCGAGACGATCTGCCATGGCACCGAGGACCAAGCCACCGATCCAGCGAGAGATAAAGGCTGCAGATACCAGCGATGCGCCCTCAACCAAGCTGAGGTGGAATGTCTCAATAATTTCGCCGAGAACAAGGGAAATAAGAACGAAGTCATATCCATCAAGGAGTACGCCGATCCAGGAGGCAAAGAATGCTTTCCATTTTTCGCCCGAGATCTCTTTGTACCACGGGATCTTCGTCGTTGAAGTAACCATTGTGTACCTTTCTCATCTTCGACAAAGGAGATATCTTAGCAATTCTATTGTTTGATTTTAATCAGACATCAGATGTCTGTTGTATCGCTCATTACTGTAGCACCTCCTGGACCCGGGGAAAGGAAGTTAGATAAACAAAGTAAAATCAGAGGTTGTATTCATCTGTTGTCTGATGTATCGTGTGGGTGTTGGCATTGAACCGCGTGCAAGTATTGAACTACTGCCGTTCTTTAGGCCACGAGAGATATAAATACTTCGATTTTTCAGTGTCGAGAAGCGAAAGGCTACTGCCATGGAGTCGTATTCATTGCCACATTACGCAGAGGGAACCATTGTGTTCGATGTTCGTACTCGCGTTGATGGAACAATTTTTGAGGCTAAAGGTGGGAAAGCAACTATTAGCTTGAAGTTGCAGGATGATCATCTCGTTTACGAATCCCATGCTGCGCGTCAAGATGCCACATTGGATCTAGAGGATGTTTCTCCTCTGGAGGATGGCACGTGGCATTCTGTGGCGGTAACAGTCCAGAAGGATGGGACTCGTATTTTTGTGGATGGATACCATGAGTTCTGTGGCACCACACCGGTATTTTTCTCCGATTTTGAGGGTAAAGGAGAGCTATCGGTTGGGCGAGAGGCTATCGAGGTTCGCAAGTTTGAGGTAATTCCTAAAATTCTGTCATCTGCACAACTTATCGCTTGTGCTGCTAAACCGGAGCCGCTGATCCAGTTTGCTGCAAATCATCTATCTGACTATGACGTGAAACAGGTAAGCGAACTTGCTAAAGGAACGATATTCGTACGTTTCCGGGTTCGTGGACAAGGTCAAGGTGGCGTCATGCTGGCTGCCTCTGGCAACGGGATAGAGCAACTGCGACTGTCGGTGCAGGCAGATGGTATCCATTACGAGACTCTGGGAAAGTACGGCGAATGGCGTACCTTCTTTGCTCAAGGTTCGTGGGCAGATGGCGGTTGGCATGACGTGGCCGTTCGCGTAGGTCTAGGAGCTGTTGAGCTTTATGTAGATGGCTTTCGTGAGTTGCACGCTCCAGGGCAGACCTTCTTTTCTGATGTCTCGGGAGCTGACACTATTATGATTGGTCAAGACACCGGGGGTATCCGCATGCTGGGTGAGGCCAGCGTTGCACAAATCTATGAGAGCGTCTTAGGTGATCACCAGATTAAACGCTTATCGCACATTGAGGATTTGCAGACAACCCCACTTTTTGACCGCGGGTTCCACGGCTCGGCGTCATATCGAATCCCCTCGCTGCTGACGCTGCCCTCTGGAACCGTTATCGCCGGAGCCGATCAACGCGTCTCCATCGCCAACGACAGCCCCAACGACATCAACTTCGTGATTCGCCGCTCTCTCGACGGAGGTAACACTTGGGAAGACTTGCAAACGCTGCTTGACTACCCAGGTGAGGGCGCCGACGGAGCCTCCGTCATCGACTCCGTGCTCACTTACGACGAGGATGCCAAGCGCGTCATCGTGCTCATTGACCAGTATCCCGGTGGCGTCGGCCAGCCTAACAATGAACAGGGCAAGGGTGTGGACGAGCAGGGCAACTTGCTGTTGTTCGATAGGGACAAGAACGTCTACCTGTTGCACGCTGATGGCACCGTGACTACCAAGGACGGCAAGAAGACCGCTTATACCGTTTCCGAATCTGGCAACGTAACAGTAGAAAAGGGCGGCGCAAAGCAACCCGCGGGCAACATCTATCTCAAGGATGGTGTCGACCCTCACCAAAACCTGCTTGAGGCGCGCACCTGCTTTCTTCAGATGATCTATTCGGACGACGAGGGTAAGACTTGGTCGAAGCCGAAGAACCTCAATGGCATGATCAAGGAACAATGGATGGCCTTCATGGGAACCTCTCCGGGGACCGGCCTTCAGCTCAAGAAGGGCAAGCACAAGGGACGTATTCTTGTGCCGACGTACTTCAACGGCGAGAAGGCTATGCGCTTCTCCGCGGGCGTCGTCTACTCCGACGACCACGGCATGACGTGGAAGCGCGGCAAGTCCGTCAACGACGATCGCGTTTTCAAGGGCAAGACCCTGAATCCGCGCAACTTCACCGACGACGAGGCCTCCCTCCACGAGTCCACGCTGCATGAGCGCCAGGATGGTTCCGTGGCGATCTTCATGCGCAATCAGAACCCTGCAGGCCGCGTTGCGGTTGCCGTCTCGCAGAACGGTGGCGAATCGTGGGGCGAGGTGAGCTTCCACCCTCAGCTCCCCGAGATCTTCTCGCAGCCCAACTCGGTCTCGCTGCCCGACGTCGCGGGGGATGGTAAGGACCGTATGGTCTTTGCCAACGCCTCTGAATTGTTACCGTACCGCGGTGCGGGCGTGCTGCGCCTGTCGGAAGACGGTGGCAAGACCTTCGTTTCCTCGCGCACTTTTCGCCCGTTCCACTACGTGTACCAGTGCATGACGGTGCTGCCTGACGGCGAAATCGGCCTGCTGTGGGAGAACGAGTGGCAAGGCCTCTACCTGACCAAGGTGCCGGTGAGCTGGCTGTGACTCAATCGCATTTCTATGTCGTGGCAGTAGACATCGGCGGCACCAAGGTTGCCGGTTGCCTCGTTGACTTCGGGCCGGATGAGTCTCGCCGGCCCGAACCGGGCAGTATTGTGCGCCAGCCCGCCGATGCGCAGCAGGGCAGCAACGCCGTGCTCAGACGCGTATTTGCCGTGATTTCGGAGGTTCTGCGGCAGGCGGGGTCCGAGCAGAGTCAGAACATTGCAGGCGTCGGCGTCTCTGCGGCGGGAGTTGTTGGCGAGGATGGTTCCATTGTGTCAGCCACAGATCTCATCCGCGACTGGGCGGGGACGAAGTTGCGCGAACGCATTATGGAACGCTTCGGGCTTCCGGCTGTCGTGATCGGTGACGTGCACGCTCATGCCTTGGGCGAATCGCACTGGGGCGCGGGCCGTGTTTCCAACGTGACGCTTTTGGCCGCGGTGGGCACCGGCATCGGCGGCGCGGTGTGCGTAGGCGGCCGCCTTTTGCGTGGTTCTCACGGCATGGGAGGTCATATTGGGCACGTCAGCGTGGCGGCTGCCGGTACTGCCGAGTGCTCCTGTGGACGCCGCGGTCACGTGGAACCGATCGCCTCTGGCTCGGGCATCATTGCGGAGTACGAGCAGGTGTGCGCGGCCTCCGGACGCAGCTATGCGCCGGACGTTGACGGCAGGGACATTTCACGTAAGGCCGTGGAGGGGGAAAAGGAGGCCGGACTCGTTATCCGTACCGCTGGCATGAGTCTAGGGATCGTTTTGGGCTCGCTAGCGAATGTGGTGGACCCCGACCTAGTGATTCTCTCCGGTTCTGTGACGGCAGCGGGGGACTTGTGGTGGAAGTCGTTGCGCGATGGCTACATGCAGTCCGCCATGGATATTGCCGCAAGCGTTCCGCTCGTTCGCGGTGAGCTTGGCGACGATGCACCGCTCATCGGTGCTGCTGAGGCGTTTGTGGACACCGTGGGCGCACGTGGTGAGAAGCGTTCCGTATGGGTGGAGCAAAAGCGCTGATGCAGATTCTGAATTTTAAGTGCAATCAAATTGGAGAAAAGTGAGTGAATGACAATGACTACGACTGCGGCGCAAAAATCTGTGATTGAAAAATTCAAAGGCAAACTCATCGTGAGCAGTCAGGCATACCCCGGCGAGCCGATGCGTCATCCCGAGACGATGGCGCAAATCGCTCTATCTGCGCAGATCGGTGGTGCTGCGGCAATTCGATGCCAAGGACTTTCGGATATCGCCGCTATCAAGGGTATGGTTCAGGTCCCGGTCATCGGCATCTGGAAGGAGGGCGAGGAAGGAGTATTCATTACGCCGACCGTGCGTCACGCTCGCTGCTGCATGGCCGCTGGCGCCGACATCGTCGCCCTCGACGCCACTTCGCGCCCGCGCCCTGATGGTCGCAGCCTCAAGGAGACTGCAGCGATCCTCAAGGATGAAGGCGCCATCATCATGGCGGACTGTGCGAGTTTTGACGATGCGCAGAATGCGGTGGACGCCGGATTCGACATCATCTCCACCACGCTGTCGGGCTACGCGCCGGGTCGCCCGGCTCTCGACGGGCCCGACCTCGAGCTTCTCGGTCAGATGATCGATACGTTTCCCGATACACCCGTGATTTGTGAAGGCCGCATTCACACGCCGAAACAGGCCGCGAAGGTCATGGAGATGGGCGCGTGGGCTTGTGTCGTCGGCACCGCCATCACACACCCCACGAGCATCACTAAGTGGTTCAAGGCTGCCGTCGATTCGGTCGCTCGCTAAGTTTTAGGATTTTTGATTTTCTTTTTGTATGTGCCGTCGTTTGAATTATTGAAGGAGCAGTTGTGACAGAAGTAATCATCGCCAAAAGTGAAGACGCTGCCGGGGAGATCTACGCAAAGGCCATGGCCTCACTCATCGCCAGCAAGCCGAATGCTGTTCTGGGACTCGCCACCGGTTCGAGCCCGCTCACCGCGTATAAGCACCTTGCGGCACACGTGGCGGCAGAGCATCTCGACGTTTCACAGGTTAGGGGCTTTGCTCTGGACGAGTACGTCGGCCTCGGCGTCAATCACGAGCAGTCGTATCACGCCACCATCAACCGCACGGTGACCGAGCCTCTCGGTCTGAATCCCGAGTTCGTGCACGTTCCCAACGGCGACCTCTCCACCATCCAAACCGCTGGTGCCGACTACGACGCTGCCATCGAGGCTGCGGGCGGTGTGGACTGCCAGATTCTGGGCATCGGCACGGATGGTCACATCGGCTTCAACGAGCCGGGATCCTCCTTGGTTTCGGGCACGCGCATCAAGACGTTGCTCGAGCAGACTCGTGAGGACAACAAGCGCTTCTTCACCTCTCTAGACGAGGTGCCCACGCACGCCATCACACAAGGTATCGGAACTATTCTGCGTGCTCGCCATCTCGTGCTTCTCGCCTTTGGTGAAAGCAAGGCACCTGCCATCGCGGCTGCTGTCGAAGGCGGAATCTCGAGCTTCTGCCCTGCTTCCGCCCTGCAGCTGCACCCCCGCGCAACGGTGATCGTGGACGAGGCCGCCGCAAGCCAGCTGAAGAATCTGGACTATTACAAGTACGCCGTGGCACACAAACCGGCGTGGCAGGGAATCTAGCTTTTTCCTCACGCGGTGCGGCAGATCGGGTGGGGGAGGGCGCTGTGTTGAGTATTAAGGAGATGTTGTAAGTGGTGGGTGCAGTGACGAAGGCGGCGGAAGAACTGAAGGGACGCGAAGGCATCGGTCGTGTGATGCACGAGGCGCTCACGGGGGCACCGGATACGTTCATTCTGAAGAACGCACACAAGATTGATGCGAATGGTGTCGTTGACCATTTTTGGTGTGCTTCGAGAGATGGCGTGATCGAGGCGACGGGCAGCTCTGACACCGATCTGCAAACTTTCCTTGACTCCCGCCAAGCCGTGACGTACGCGGTCGTCGACGCTGGTGGCAGCTTACTCACTCCGGGTTTCATCGATATTCACGCGCATGGGTCGTGGGGCAAGGCTTATGACGACGGCCGCGACGCCATCATGACCGCTCGCGCCGGACACGCCAGCCATGGCACCACACGTCAGGTGCTCAGCCTCATCACCAATCCGCTTGACGTGATGGCGGAGAACCTGCGTGAAGTCTGCGCCATCATGCCCGAGCGCCCCGATATTCTGGGAACGCACCTTGAAGGGCCGTTTCTCGCCTTGTCTCGAAAGGGCGCTCACGATCCAAGCTGTCTCATTGATCCCAGTCCGGAGGCGGTCGATACTTTGCTCGAGGCGGCGGACGGGACGTTGCGCCAGATCACCATGGCGCCCGAGCGCGCAGGTGGGATGGCGGCTATTCGAAGATTCGTTGCGGCTGGAGTGATTCCTGCAGTCGGTCATACTGATGTCGATTACGCCGCGGCGTGCAGGGCTTTTGATGCTGGTTCCACCCTCATGACCCACATTTTCAACGCAATGAACGGGCTACACCACCGCGAGCCGGGACCCATTCCTGCGGCACTTGAACGGCGTACGGTCGCCGTCGAATTCATCAACGACGGCTTCCACGTACAAGACTCAATGTGTCGCTTGGTCCACGAATTGTTCCCGCACCGCATCGTGGCAGTTACGGATGCCATGGCCGCCACCGACTGCCCGGATGGCCTGTACAAGCTCGGAGGGCTTGACGTGAATGTGGTGGAGGGACATGCACGCTTGGTGAGTAACGGTGCCATTGCGGGTTCGACGCTCACGCTCGATGTGTGGCTGCGCCGTGCCATCCAGGTTCTCGGGTTCGCTCCCGCCGAGGCCGTCGAAGCTGTGACCTTGACGCCTGCGCGCGTTTTAGGGATTGATCGGCCCAATTCCATCACCGCTGACCCGGTGGGAGTGCTGGAGACTGGGTTTGCAGCGGATGCGGTGTTGCTAGACCCGGTGACGCTCGCTACCTCCTCCGTGTGGTGCGCGGGGCGCAGGCTGAAGTAGGTGGGTATCGCACTATTCTGAGACAAAATATAGCGTGCTGGAAGCCGCTCCAGAAGCGGTCTTGGACCACTCGAGGGGATTCAAGTCCCCAGTTGTGCACAGTCGCTAGTTTTCGGTGGCCTCGCAGTTGCAATATGAAAGAATCTTCCTACAAAGGAGAAAATATAATGTAGGAGGTATATTCTGTTATGTGGGAGGTTGACCTAAAGCTCATCGAGAAGTGGCTCGATGAACAGAATGACAAAACCGTGTTGCAGATTCTTGCAGCTTTGAAAAGGTTGGAGCAAGAAGGTCCGCATCTGGGTAGGCCACTTGTCGACTCGGTGCGCGGATCGGCTTTCAAAAATATGAAGGAGTTGCGTCCTGGGTCTTCGGGTTTCAGCAAAATACGAATACTTTTTATTTTTGATCCGAAACGACGGGCAATTCTTCTTGTGGGAGGGGATAAGCAACAGAGGTGGAAGAGGTGGTAAGAGCAGGCGATACCTGAGGCAGAACGGAAGTATCGTCTGTATCTCACCTCGCTTGAAGGTGAGTGGAGCATGAGAAAGGATTCTGGAAGATGAATCATCTGAGCGTCGAGGAATATGCGGCGAAGCGCGGTATTACTGCGGAAGATATTGATCGGGAGTCAAGGAGACTCTCCGAGCGTCTCGGCGTGTGGAAGCTCAAGGAAGTTCGGAAATCTCACGGAATCACCCAGAAGGAACTTGCGGCGTCCATGCAGGTGAGCCAGAAGCGCATCAGTGATCTCGAAAATGGCAACTTAGAGCGCGTCCGTGTCGACACTCTTCAGCGATATGCGTCGGGATTGAAAGGGTCTTTGCGCGTGGTTATCACCCTGCCAGAAGGGGCAGTGGTGGATCTCGTCTGACCCCTCCTATTCTTGCACTGTCTGTCACGCAAGCCGCAATTGCTCCATGAGTCACATGAGGAGGTGCATGAGATAGATTGGTGCGGTAGAACAGCTTTTTGTGTGGCCGAATATGGAGGACTAACTTATGACGTTTCAGGATCCGAGAATTTCCAAGGCCACCTCAGTGAATGCCGAGGCGGACAAAAAGGCTGAAAGCGGGCAGGACTCGCACCTGCGCATCACCGCAGCCTCCTCGAATCCAAAGATGTTCACGCTGCCCTGGGGGGTGCCGCTCGCCCAGTGGCCCAAGGACTTGCTTGCAAATCTGCCGCGAGGCATTTCCCGCCACATTGTGCGCTTCGTGTACGTGGGCGATGAAGTCTACGCCATGAAGGAGATCGCCCAGACCGCCGCCGAACGTGAGTATGAACTGCTGCGGCAACTGCGCAAGCTCGACATTCCTTGCGTCCAGCCGATCGCCGTCGTCACGGGCAGGAAGACCCCGCAGGGCGAGCCGCTCGAGTCCATCTTGGTAACCAAGCACCTGCGCTTCTCTTTGCCCTACCGCGCCCTCTTCTCTCGCAACTTGCGCGTGGACACCGCCGAGCGCCTCGTTGACGCGCTTGCGGTCCTGCTTGTGCGCCTGCATCTGATCGGTTTCTACTGGGGTGACGTGTCGCTTTCCAATGTCCTGTTCTTGCGCGACGCCGATGCGTTCGCTGCCTTTCTCGTGGACGCGGAAACGGGCGATTTGTACCCCACTATTACCGAGGGTCGCCGCAAATACGACATTGACCTTGCGCGCACTAACATCATCGGCGAGCTTATGGATCTGCATTCCGGTAACCTGCTGCCAAGCGAGGTGGACGAGATCGAGGTCGGCAATCGGCTCGAGGAACGCTACAACATGTTGTGGTCCGCACTCACGGATGTGGAGAGCTTCAGCCCTGATGAGATGTGGAAGATTGAGCAGCGCGTCAATCAGCTCAACGATCTGGGCTTCGACGTGGACGAGCTCGAAATGAATACGGCACCCGACGGCAAAAAGGTGATGGTCAAGCCGATGGTCGTCGACGCCGGTTACGCCTCCCGGAAGTTGCTGCGCCTCACGGGCCTCGATGTGCAGGAGAATCAGGCGCGCAGGCTGCTCAACGATCTCGATGCGTACAAGGCGTCCACGTGGCGGCAAGACGACGATCTCGAGGTGGTTGCCACCGATTGGATGCGTGAGGTCTTTGAGCCCACCGTGCGCATGCTGCCGCGAGAGTATCGCTCAACCGTGGAGCCGGCGCAGTTCTTCCACGACGTGTTGACTCATCGTTGGTATATGGCCGAGCAGGTGGGGCACGACGTTCCGATGGCCGACGCGGTGCAGAGCTACATCGAGGACGTTTTGCCCAACACGAAGATGGATTCGGCGGCGCTCGCGGACATCAACGCCGAAGCCGATTCGGGCGTGATTGACGATGAGTCGGCGGATGGTTCGGCCGGCGCGGGCGATGATTCTGATCATGATTCAGACAGTTACGATGCTGAGAACGACCAGGATGCGGCGGTGTGGTCCACGGACTGACAGTTCTCGTACTGTGTGCTTGATTTCGCACCGTTGAGGTTTCTTTCAACGGTGCGAAAATGCGATACGTGATTTACTCGTTTCTCGCGCGAGCTGTTGCGTAGAGCGAGATACCCGCCGCGACCGAAGCGTTGAGCGACTCGACCTTGCCCGAGATCGGGATGCCGGCGATGATGTCGCACTTCTCGCTAGCAAGGCGGCTCAGGCCCTTGCCCTCTGCGCCCAGAACGATGACGAGCGGATCCTTCTCGAACCCGGTCTCGCCGACGAGGGCGCTGCCGCCACCGTCGAGGCCGACTGCGTAGAAGCCCTGCTCGTGCAGCGCATCGATGGCCTTGTTGAGATTGACCACGCGAGCGACCGGCAAGTGTGCCGCGGCTCCCGCGGAGACTTTCCACGCCGCCGCGGTGACGGAGGCCGAGCGGCGCTCGGGGATCAGAATCCCAGAGGCCCCGAAAGCTGCTGCAGAACGGATGACGGCACCGAGATTCTGTGGATCCGTCACGCCGTCGAGAGCGACGAAGAGTGGAGTTGGGCCGCCATTCTTATGCCAAGCGATCGCCTTGTCCACGAGCGTGTTCATCGAGGCGTACTCGTACGGCTGCACCTTGAGCACTACGCCCTGATGGGCGTGCGAGCGTGCGATGCGGTCGATCTCGAGGCGGTCGGCCTCGAGAATGTGAAGCCCCTGCTTTCCTGCGAGCATGATGATTTCGCGCGTGCGGTCATCACCCTCGAGGTGCGCCGCGATGTAGAGCTCTTTCGACGGCACACCAACTCGCAACGCTTCGAGCACGGAGTTTCGGCCGATGACCATATCATCGGAATCGTTGGTGAACTTTGCTGCGCGGCGCTTTGCTGCCAGTCGCGGATCGGCCGCTTGCCTGCGGTCTTTTACCTTTTTATCCCTGAAAGCCTTGTGATAGACGCGATCCTCCGCTTTCGGAGTCGGGCCGCGTCCTTTGAGGGCGCCGCGGTGCTTGCCGCCGGACCCCATTTTTGAACCCTTATTTGTAGCCATAGTTCTCATTGTCTCATTACAGGTCGCCAGCTCACGGATTATTTCTTCTTCCCCTCTTTCATCACCCTCCTCGTGCGACTTCACCCCACTTCACTTCACTTCACTTCACCTCACCTCACCTCACTTCACTTCACTTCACTTCACTTCACTTCACTTCACTTCACTTCACTTCACTTCACTTCACTTCACTTCACTTCACTTCACTTCACTTCACTTCACTTCACTTCGAGTTTGTGCGGACTTCTGTGAGTTTGTGCGGACATCTCCTCCCTAAAACCGTCTCTCAAGTTGATATTCGTCGAAATATTGCGGTTTTGAGAGACTCAAAACCCTAAATCCGTAAAAAGTGTCCGCACAAACTCCTAGATATCCGCACAAACCAGTAGATGTCCGCACAAACGTAGTCGGTGTGGGTGAAGGTAAAAGTAAGGGTGAGGGTGGATCCAAAAGAGATAATCTTCACAAATGCGATTAAACCCCAGAAACCCCGGAAAGACGGGAGTTCTGTTCGTTTCGATTGAAATCACTCAGTCTTAACGTAAACATCTTGTGTTTAGAACGTGCAAATCGTTTCGATACTGTTGTAGACTGCTTACTTGTCCAGCGATAAACCATAAGTTCACCAAGATTCCGGGCAGTGCGTCAGCACTCTCGAAAGTGCGTACGCCCAGCGTTAATGTTGCCGCTCTCGCAGACTCCTTCAGCCAAGTAGTCCAGCGTCCAGCGTCTAGAATCTTGAGTGTCGCAAGGTTGTGAGCCACTAAGCGAGAAGAAGGATGTCGAATGGCGAACAAGCTAGAAACCAAACTTGTTTTAGTGTGTATGACTGCCGCAATTGGCGGGTTTCTCTTCGGGTATGACACCTCCGTTATCAACGGCGGCGTCGATGCCATCGCGAGCTCTGAGTCCGGCTTCGGCCTCACCTCCTTCCTCAGCGGTTTCTCTGTGTCTTCAGCGTTGATCGGCTGCATCGTCGGTGCATGGTTCGCGGGAACTCTCGCAGATCGCTTCGGCCGCGTCCGCGTCATGCAATTCGCAGCGGTCCTCTTCGTCGTCAGCGCTATCGGCTCCGGCCTCGCTTCAAACTTCGCGGTCTTCGTGATCATCCGCATCGTCGGCGGCGTGGGCGTGGGCTTCACCTCCGCGATCGGCCCGGCGTACATTTCCGAGGTCTCACCGGTGGAGCGCCGTGGCTTCCTCACGGGCTTCCAACAGCTCGCCATCGTCTTGGGCATCACGACGTCGCTCATCGTCAACGACATCTACGCCTTGGTTTCGGGCGGCGCCGCAAATCCCTTCTGGTTCGGAATGGACACCTGGCGCTGGATGTTGATCACCACCGCCATCCCCGGAATCATCATGTTTGTGATGGCCTTCACCCTTCCTGAATCGCCCCGCTACCTCGTCATGAAGGAGCGCTACGAAGAGGCCACGAAGATTCTCGCCGAGGTCACTGGCGAAGAAAATCCCAAGGCCAAGGTGCTCGAGATCGCCAAGACCCTCAAGGAAGACATGGGCTCGCGCCCGCACTTTGGTGACCTTCGCGGCCGCGCACTCGGCCTCAAGCCCGTCATCTGGGTGGGCATTGGCGTCGCGCTCTTCCAGCAGATCTCGGGCGTCAACGTCGTCATGTTCTACGATTCGAGCCTCTGGCAAATGGTCGGCCTCACCGAGCAGCAATCGCTGAATGCCACGTTGATCCGCACCCTGATGAGCCTCATCGCCACGATCATCGGCATGCTCCTCATCGACCGCATCGGCCGCCGCCGCCTCCTGCGCATCGGTTCCGCCGGCATGGCCATCTTCCTCGCCGTGATCGCATTCGGCTTCGGTGTGGGCAACTCCGGCACGAACGGCAGCCTCCACCTGACCGGCATCTGGCCGTGGGTCGTCATCGGCGGCTCTTACATCTTCTTCTTCATCTTCTCTGCGACGTGGGGCATCGTGATGTGGGTCGTCATCGGCGAAGTCTTCCCGAACTCGATCCGCGCGCTCGCCGTCGCCGTGGCCACCGCCGCCAACTGGGTGGGCAACTTCCTGGTCACCACGACGTTCCCCCCGATGCGAGACACCATCGGTCTGCCG
Source organism: Bifidobacteriaceae bacterium (assembly GCA_022649925.1). GTDB lineage: Bacteria > Actinomycetota > Actinomycetes > Actinomycetales > Bifidobacteriaceae > JALCQC01. Next base: position 20,562 of record JALCOX010000016.1, read on the forward strand.
ATCACGTACGTGATCTACGCGATCATGGCCGTGCTCAGCTACATCTTCGTGCGCAAGTTCCTGCCCGAGACCAACGGCGTGGAGCTCGAAGACATGAAAACGAGTTCTCTGGGAAAGTAACCGTAAAGTAACCGGCTCCTTCCGCGGGTGCGATCGCGCGCACCTGCGGCTCAGCCGCGTACCTTGAGCTCGGCCGTACTTCCGCGCTCCACGAGCCGGGTCGGCAGCACGATGTGGCGCTGCTCGACCTTGCCCGCGCGCGCGTCCAAAATCAGGTTGAAGGCGCTCTTCGCTATGAGATCAAACGGCTGATTGATGGTCGTGAGCGCCGGCGCCAGATAGGCGGACGGGTAGATGTTGTCGAATCCCACCACCGAGAGGTCGTCGGGGATCCTGATGTGCCGTTCGTAGGCCGCGCGGTAGATGCTGACTGCCGTGAGGTCGTTGAACGCGAAGATCGCCGTCGGCGGTTCGGGTGCGTCCAGGAGCTCGCAGGCGGCGACGTAGCCGGTTTTGGAAAGAAAATTACCGTTTTTGACAAGCTGCGGATCGACACTGAGGCCTTCATTTTCCAGCGCGGCGACGTAACCGGCGTAGCGGCCCAGGGAGCTTCGTGCGTCCTTGGGGCCTGTGATAGCGCCAATGCGTCGGTGCCCCAGCTGCAGGAGGTGGCAGGTGGCGTCGAATCCCGCTGTCCAGTTGTCGATGCCGACGCTGAAGTCCTTTGGCGGTACGTCGCTGACGGGATCGATGATGACGAAGGGAATGTTGCGCGAGGTCAGCAGCGCCGCGTCTTTGTCGGGCATCTTGTTGAGCAGGAGGATGACGCCGAGCGGGTTGCGATCGATGACGCTTCGGTAGACGTCGCGCTTATTCGTTGCGCCGGTTTGCGACACGGTGATACCGATTGACATCTCCTCGCCCAGTCGCGTCGCCTCACGGGTCAGCGCGATTGTTCCGTTGTTTTCCATATAGGTGACGACGAGCTCGATGGTCTGCATTGTCTTGGTCTGGACGAGGGGCTTGGAAAATCCGACGTCGCGCATGATTTTTTCGACCAGCGCGCGAGTGGCGTCCGCCACGTCCTGCCTGCCGTTGATTACTTTGGACACAGTAGCGGGTGACACCTCGGCGAGGCGTGCGATATCCGTGACCCGAATTTTTTTGCTACTGACTGACATCGTCCTCTTCTTTGCGGTTCAACATTGCTCCTGAACAACCTGGTTAATAGACTACCGCGCGGAATCGGTGGTGGCGGTTACATACCTGCCATAAATGGCGGAATATTGAGCATTCCGAATTTCTCCGACACGCCGGAGGCGTTTTTAAGAAACTGCGATTTTTGTGAGCTATTTCACGTATTGACGCTTCGAATTTTTCGAAGCCAGTTTCGCACATTTCGAAAAGGGATATACTGAGAGCGGTTAATGAAAAGGTTTCAAGCTCTCGGCAAAGGAGCCTCAATGAGCACAATTACAGAAGTTAAAACCTATGATTTCCGCTTCCCCACGTCGGATACGCTGTCCGGCTCGGACGCCATGAACAAGGACCCCGATTACTCGTCCGCGTACGTCGTGGTGAAGACGGATGCCGCAGACGGTTTGTCCGGCAATGGTTTCGTGTTCACGATCGGTCGCGGCAATGATGTGGTGTGCCGCGCAATCGATTCGATGAGCCAGGTTCTCATCGGACGCAACGTGGAAGAGCTGCTGGATAACATGCGTTTGGCATGGGACCTGTTCGTCCACGATTCGCAGCTGCGCTGGCTCGGCCCCGAGAAGGGCGTGGAGCATATGGCGATTGGCGCTGTGCTGTCGGCGCTGTGGGACCTGAAGGGCAAGCGCGCTGGCAAGCCGTTGTGGAGGCTTCTGGCCGAGATGGAGCCCGAAGAGCTCGTCGCCACGCTCGATTTCCGTTATCTCACCGACGTGTTGACGCCGCAGGAGGCCATCGAGATCCTCAAGGAGGGTCAGGAGGGCAAGCAGGAGCGGATTGATAACCTGCTCAAGGTTGGCTATCCCGGATATTCCACGGCCGCCGGCTGGCTGGGCTACTCCGACGAGAAGATGGTGGAGCTGGCCAAGGAAGAGTCTCAGGTCAAGGGCTTCAAGCAGATCAAGCTGAAGGTCGGCCAGAACGTCGAGGACGACTTGCGTCGCCTGGGCAAGGCTCGCGAGGCAATTGGCCCTGACGTGCGCTTAGCGGTTGACGCCAACCAGGTTTGGGACGTCCCCGATGCGATTGAGTGGATCAATAAATTCCACGACTTCAAGCTGTCCTGGGTGGAAGAGCCGACCAGCCCCGATGACATCCTGGGTCACGCGGCCATCGCCAAGGCAATTGCTCCGATCAAGGTCGCCACGGGCGAGCAGATGCAGAACAGGATCATGTTCAAGCAGTATCTGCAGGCGAACGCTTTCGGCGTGATGCAGATCGATGCGACACGTGTTGCAGGTCCTCAAGAGGTCGTCTTGGAGTATCTGCTGGCGAAGAAGTTCAACAAGATCGTGTGCCCTCACGCCGGTGGTGTGGGCCTGTGCGAGGCGGTGTGCCACTTCGCGATGTTCGACTACGTGGCAGTGTCGGGCACGATGGAAGGCCGCATGATCGAGTATGTGGACAACCAGCACGAGCACTTCGTCCATCCTACGGAGATCAAGAACGGCAACTACGTCGCTCCTACAGCTCCCGGCAACGGTACTGAAATGACCCTCGAAACCGCAGAGAAGTTCCTCTACCGCGGCTGAGGATCGTCCCAGTATCCCCACAATAAAAATATCTGTGTAAGCCGCCGCTGCAGCAAAGGCTCGGAGCGGCGGCCTACAACCAAGTTAGGTAGTAAGCAGCAACAGGCTCGCGCCGGATTTTGACGCGGGCACAGAATAATAGAACAAAGGAGTTCACATGGATTTGCATCTTCAAGGCAAGGTCATCCTCGTCACTGGCGGTTTCAAGGGCATCGGCCACGGCATCTCACTGCAGCTCGCACGTGAGGGCGCCCACGTCGTCATCCTCAATCGCAAGGACGGCAAAGAGGATGAGGTGCGCGCCGAGCTCGAGGAGATTGGTGCAACGGTTGATTTCCACTACATCGACCTCAACAACACCGACGAGATCAAGCCGATCATTGAAGAGACCTACAAGAAGTACGGTCACATCGACGGCGTGGTGAACAACGCTGGCGTGAACGACAACAAGGCCCTCGAGACCACGTCGTGGCAGGACTTTGAGAAGTCCATTCACGGCAACCTGACGCACTACTACGAGATGGTGCACGCTGCGGTTCCTTACCTCAAGGAGTCGAAGGGCGCCATCGTCAACATCACGTCCAAGACGGCCTTCACCGGCCAGGGCAAGACCTCCGCATATGCGGCCGCTAAGGGCGCCATCGCAGGCCTCACCCGTGAGTGGGCAGCGGCTCTCGTCCACGACGGTGTGCGCGTCAACGCCATCGTGGTGGCAGAGGCGTGGACCCCGCTGTACGCCGACTGGATCAAGACCTTCGGCGACGAGGCAGCGCAGCAGGCGCGTCTCAAGATCATCACCGACAAGATCCCGCTCGAGCACCGCATGACCACGCCTGAGGAACTGGGCAACGAGGCAGCCTTCCTGCTCTCTGACCGTTCGTCTCACACCACCGGTCAGTGGGTGTTCGTCGACGGTGGCTACGTCCACCTCGACCGCGCTCTGGCTGAGTAAAGTCGCCTTATCGGTACCGGAAGGAGGGCCTGATGCGCGCATAGTCGCGGATCGGCCCGCCTTTCGGCTTCGGTCCCCAGCAGTCCCCATTCCCATGAGTTTTGTGAGTGGCTGTGCACGGCCCCACAAAATCCCCAATAAAAACTCATTTTTACAAGGGAGTAAGAATGTCCTCCACACAAAATCAAATCCAGGCGGGTGCGCCAAAGGATGAGACCAAGGGCTCCAAGGCAATGATCGCCATCGTCTTGGTGACCTCGTTGTTCCTCATCTGGGGCGTGACGATGAACCTCGTCAACCCTCTGCGCGACCCCTTCGGTCAGTACATGCATCTCAGCGCGACGCAGACCTCGCTTCTGCAGTTCGCTTATTACATCGCCTACTTCGTCATGGCAATCCCCGCGGGCCTCATCGCCAAGCGCTTCGGATATAAGGGCGGCATGATCTCCGGCCTGATCCTGTTCGCCATTGGCGCGTTCCTTGCGATTCCCGCAACTAGCTCGCAAAGCTACGGCCTCTTTCTCTTCGCAATGTTCGTGGTCGCGCTCGGCGCCTCCTCGCTGGAGACTAACGCAAACCCCTACATCACCAAGCTCGGTGACGAAGAGCACGAGTCCTTCCGCCTGAACCTCGCTCAGTCGTTCAACGCGGTCGGCAACGTCATCTCCCCGATTCTTCTCGGATTCATCGTTCCCGCAACGATTCACCCCGATAATGCGACCGAGAAGACCGGCTTCCTCAATAGCATTCAGATGGTCTACATCGTCATCGGCATCGTGCTGGTGGTCGTGCTCGCCGCCTTCGCCTTCATCAAGCTGCCGCAGCCTCCAGGCGACGTCGAAGAGGAAGCGTCGGCTGCAAGTGCTGCCCCCGCCGAATCTCCGCTCAAGAAGCCTTACGTCATTCTCGGCATCATCGCAGAGTTCATCTTCATCGGTCTGCAGGTCGTCGGCATGGGTCTGTTCACCACCTACGCCCAGCAGTTCGGCGGAATGAATTCTTCCGCGGCGCTGATCTGGTTCACGGTTCTCACTGTCTGCTTCGCGGCGGGCCGTTTCATCACCACCCCGATCATGAGCCGGATCGATCCAGGCAAGATCCTCTTCGTCTACATGACGCTCTCCGCGATCCTCATGCTCATCACGGCCGCTGGCTGGGGCATGTTCTCGGTGGTCTGCTTCGTGGTGGCCTACCTGTTCATCTCCATCGGCTACCCGACGATCTTCTCGCTCACCATCAAGGGACTCCACGGTCAGGCGACCAAGACGGTTTCCTCCGCGTTGGTTATGTCCATCGTGGGCGCGGCGCTCATCCCGTTGCTCTTCGGCGTCATTCAGGACGGCGTCGGCGGCGCGGCTGGCCTGCAGGTTGCGCTCCTGGTGACGGTTCCGTGCTTCGCTTACCTGGCGTGGTACGCCATCAAGGGCTCCAAGATGGGCCTTTCGGAAGGAAAGTGACGTCATGGTATTGAAGATTGTTGATTCCCATTTCCATATGTGGGATCCCGATGTTCAGGATCTGCCGTGGCTGGACCCAAGTAGCTCCATCGCCAAGAAGTTCGACATCTCAAGCCTCGAGGCCGAGTACGCAAAGTACCCTGACGTCGAGTTCGTCGGTGGTGTCTACGTTGAGATCGACTGCGCCGATCCGCTGCAAGAAGACAAGCTCCTGTACGAAAACAAGAGCCCCAAGCTTCTCGCCAAGATGCTGCGCTCTCGCGTGAGCCCCTACATGCGCGTTCCGGTGCATGCTAACGGTGTGCGTGAGCCGCTGCACACGGATCAGGCACCGAAGGGTCGCTGCCTCGAGCCCGAGTTCATCGCCGGCATCAAGGCGCTCGCCGCTCACGATCTGCCGTTTGAGGTCGTCAATCGCGGCCCCGAGATCGGTGACATCTACGAGGCGTTCGCTCAGGTTCCCGAGGAGCGCATCATCATCGATCACCTGGGCAACGTCCCCAATCTTGAGCCTCAGTACAAGGAGGCGCTCACGAAGCTCTCCAAGCTTCCGAACGCCTACATCAAGATCTCGGGCGACAACCCGGTGGATCCCGACGTGGTCAAGTTCGTGAAGGACACCTTCGGGCCGAAGAAGTGCCTGTGGAGTTCCAACTTCCCGGTGGTGCTGATGAACAACACGTTCGAGGCGCACTTCGAGTTGGTCCGCTCGATCTTCGGAGACGACGAGGACTTCTTCATGAACAACGCCGTGAGGGCCTACGGAATCAAGTTGTGAAAAGGGATGCTTGCCGGCTGATTTCTGGCTACTGTTAGGAACGGGAGTTCAGAGATCGGCCGGCAGGCGGATCTTTTGACAGTCATTTTGCTTTCAGGCGTGGAAGCAGATAAGGATACGAGATGTTAAAAGGCGTTTTTTGCCCGTCTATTACGATTACCAAAGACGATGGCACGATTGATTACGATCTGTGGGGCCGCCATCTTGACCACCTCGCCGAAGCTGGAATCAACGGTGTGCTTCTGTTCGGAAGCATCGGTGAGTTCTACGCTTACCCGCTCGAGGTGAAGGAGAAGGCCGTCGAGTTCGCCGTCAAGCGCGTCGCCGGCCGCATGAAGGTGTTCGCAGGCGTAGGCGGGACCATTCTCTCGGACGTCACCGCGTTCGCTGCCTTCGCGCAGAAGGCGGGTGCAGACGCCGTCGTGGCCGTGTCGCCGTACTATTTCGGACCCACCGAGGCGACCGCGAAGGAATACTTCGGCGCCGTTGCGGATGCCACGAAGCTTCCCGTCATCCTCTACAACTTCCCGGCACGCACCGGAACCGACTTGAGCCCCGAATTGGTGGCTGAGCTGGCCGCCGAACACAGCAACATCGTGGGCATCAAGGACACGGTCGACACCATCAGCCACACCCGCAAGGTGATCGTCGCCGTGCGCAAGGTGAACCCGGACTTTGCAGTGTTCTCCGGCTTCGACGAGTATTACTTCGTCAACCGCCTGTCTGGTGGCAACGGCATCATCACGGGCCTGACGAATGTGGAGCCCGAGACCTTCGTTGCGCTGCACAAGGCGTATGAAGCGGGCAACTTCGACGCCGCCACCAAGGCCGCCGAGCGCATCTCCCACCTCATGCAGGTTTACGATGCCGCGGATCTGTTCATCTCCGCCATCAAGGGAGGCGTCAAGCTCAAGGGCCTGCCGATCTCTACGAAGATCAACGGTCCGGCTGTCCAGCTCACCGACTCTCAGCTCGGTCAGATCAAGGCGATTCTGGACGCCCAGCCTCTCGAGAAGTAAGCCGCAGAGGCAACTCCGGAAGTAAGAAATTCCTCAGGCCGCTCCTGCTCCCGCCCCCGCGCGTTTGTGTTCAAGGGTGGGCGGGAGTAGCCTCGGGAACGGATAAGATTTCGACGATTCCTGGTCACCTCAAAGTTGAGAAGGGCTCGGAAAAGCCACTTTCACGCAGTAGCCCTGCGTGAGCCATAACTAAATGCAGTGGGGTGCTGGCAGCGTTGCGAGCACTCGAAGTGCAAATCGGGGACGGTCAATGTGGTACGTTCCTCGTCATCCAAAAACAACCACAGAAAAGAGTAATCATGGTTCATCCAGTGCTGTTTAACCAGAATGCCTATTTCGGTCGCGGAGCCATCGCAGAGGTTCCGAATTGTGCAAAATCCATGGGCCTCACCAAGGCCTTCATCGTCACCGGACCGGTGCTCACCCGCGTGGGCACTGTTGCGAAGGTCACGGATCTCCTCGATGCCGCGGGCGTCGGCTACGTTACCTACACCGACATCGCGCCGAATCCGCCCATCGAAGACATCACCAAGGGCGTCGCGGCCTTTAAGGCGTCGGGCGCGGACTTCATCATCGGCCTGGGTGGCGGTTCGCCTCAGGATGCCTGCAAGGCAATCGGCATCATTGCAGCCAATCCCGAGTTCGCTGACGTTTCGAGCCTCGAGGGACTGTCTCCCACCAAGAACCCTTCCGTGCCGATCTTCGGCATTCCGACCACCGCAGGTTCGGCTTCCGAGACCACGGACTATTACGTGGTCACCGATGAGGCTGCGGAGCGCAAGTGGGTCGCCGTCGACCCTCACTGCATGCCTATCGTGGCCTTCGTGGATCCTGACCTCATGGACGGCATGCCCCGCCATCTCAAGGTGGCCTCCGGGCTTGACTGCCTCACGCACGCCATCGAGAGCTACATCAACCCCGATGCCTGGGCGCTGACCGAGGCGCTGTCCAAGAAGTCCTTCGAACTCACCGCAGCCAACCTCGCCAAGTCTGCGGACGGAGACAAGGTGGCCGGCGAGATGATGGGCTATTCGTCCTTCATCGCGGGCATGGCGTTCTCCAACGTGGGTCTGGGACTCGTGCACTCGATGGCGCACCAGCTCGGCGGCCGCTTGGGCGTCGATCACGGTGAAGCCAACGGCATTCTGCTCGCCAAGGTGATGGAGTTCAACAAGGAATTCACCGGCGAGAAGTACCGTGACATCGCCAATGCCTTCGGCGTCGCGGATGCTTACACCGGCGAGCTCGCTTCGGTGCGCGAAGAGGCCATCACTGCGGTTCATGACTTTGCGCTCTCGCTGGGCAACCCTGCCACAATTTCCGAAGTTGGAGCCAAGGAGGAAGACCTCCAGCCTCTGGCCGAAGCTGCCTTCATCGATGCGTGCCTTCCGGGTAATCCGCGCAAGCCCACCGTTGAGGAGATTCGCGGAATTTACGCTTCGCTGATGTAGCGCGGCTGCAAGCTGCTGAGCGCTATCGGAGAAAAACGGACACTGAGGACCGGTTTCGCCGCTCTCAGTGTCCGTTTTGCTCCGATAGAATCTTCGTGCCCCTGCTCATAAGATGAAATGTGGTCATTTGAGCAGCAGTGTGCAGCAGTGGGCGTCTCAGCGTCTCTCAGAAGGAAGATGGGTATGAAGCAGATTGTTGCGGGCATCTTGGCGCACGTGGATGCGGGCAAGACCACCCTCTCCGAGGCGTTGTTGTACCGTTCTGGCGAAATTCGACACCTGGGCCGCGTCGATCACGGAGATGCTTTTCTCGATACCAACGCCATTGAACGCCAGCGCGGCATCACCATCTTTTCCAAGCAGGCCCACTTGGTGCACGGCGATCTCGCAATTACTTTGCTGGATACTCCGGGCCACGTCGATTTTTCCGCGGAGACAGAGCGCGTCCTGAGTGTTCTCGACTACGCAATCCTCGTGGTGAGTGGCGTTGATGGCATACAGGGACACACGGAAACGCTCTGGCGACTTCTCGCCCGTTACGATGTGCCGACGTTTATTTTCGTCAACAAAATGGATTCCGTGGGAGCAGATCGCGCGGCAATTCTCACCCAGCTCAAGAATCGCTTCTCGGATGGCTGCGTGGACTGCAGCAGTGGAACATTGCCCACTCAGCAGGAGGAGATGGCGCTCCAAGACGAAGCAGCCATGGACGAGTTTCTCGAAATGGGCGAGCTCAAGGCCACTACCGTGCGCTCGCTCATCGCTTCTCGCAAAATGTCCCCCTGCTACTTCGGCTCGGCGTTGAAGGTGGAGGGCATCGACGAATTTCTCGACGGCCTTGAGGAATATACGCGGCAGGCAAACGGTGACCCGGCCGCACCCTTCGGCGCGCTGGTCTACAAGATTTCGCACGATGCGCAGGGCAATCGTCTCACGTGGATGAAGGTCACGAGCGGCAGGCTCGTCGTGAAGGCGCCGCTCGAGGGTGAGGCCGGCGGTGAGCCCTGGCAGGAGAAGACGGATCAGATCCGCCTCTATTCGGGCGAGAAATTTGAGCTCGCTGAGGAGGTTTCTGCGGGCGGTGTCTGCGCTGTGACGGGGCTGAGTCAGACCGTCGTGGGGGAGGGGATTGGGGTGGCTCGCGATGCCGCTGCTCCCGTGCTCGAGCCGGTGTTGACGTACACGTTGCAGGCGGAAGGCGCCGACGTCCACAAGGCGCTCGCGAGCCTGCGCGTGCTCGAGGACGAGGATCCGCTGTTGCATGTTCGCTGGCTTGAGCGCCTGCAGGAGGTGCATTTGCAGCTCATGGGCGAGGTTCAGCTCGAGATCATTCAGCAGATGATGCACGAGCGGTTCGGCCTCGATGTCTCGTTTGGTCCAGGCAGCATTTTGTATCGTGAGACGATTACGGCTCCAGTTGAGGGGGTCGGCCATTTCGAGCCGTTGCGCCATTACGCCGAGATGCACGTGCTGATGGAGCCCTTGCCGCAGGGTAGCGGTCTCGAATTCGCGAGCACCATGAGCCTTGACGACCTCGATCGCAATTGGCAGCGGCTCATTCTCACGCACCTGCGCGAACGCGAACATCTGGGAACGCTGATCGGTGCGCCCATCACCGATATGCGCCTGACCTTGGTGGCGGCGCGCGCTCACCTGAAGCACACCGAGGGTGGCGACTTCCGCCAGGCGACGTATCGCGGCGTGCGGCAAGGCCTCATGAAGGCGCGTGCGCGTGGCACCTGCCGGATTCTCGAGCCGTGGTATCGCTTCCGGCTTGAGGTGCCGGCGGAGATGATCGGCCGGGCGATGTCCGATATCCAGCGGATGAGTGGATCTTTCGAGGCGCCCGTCACGTCTGGTGAATTTGCAGTGATCGAGGGGGCCGCGCCGGTTTCCGAGATGCGCGATTACACGGTGGAGGTCAACGCTTATACACACGGGAGGGGGCATATTACCTGCATTTTCGATGGATATCACTTCTGCCACAACGAGGATGAGGTCATTGCCGCCTCTGGTTACGACCCGGAAGTAGACCTCGAGAATACGCCCGACTCCGTGTTCTGCGCCCACGGTGCTGGGTATCCGGTCAAGTGGAATCGGGTCGAAGACTTCATGCACGTGAGCACGGAGTTGGGAATTTAATCGCACGGCTGGATTGTGCGCCCGAACCGCGCGGCTGCACAAACCTGAGCAACTTTTTTGCGCGCCGAACACGAGTTTTCCGCAAAGCCTAACTCGGTTATTTTGCGCCACGGTTAGTGATAAAAAAGAGGAACGTTGGAAGACGTGAGGCGCCAGAGCGACGCTTCGAAGAAGGAGATGGTTATTCATGGCTACGCTTACGCAGGACATGAAAGATATGTTGGGTTCCCAGTTGAGCTTCCTCGCCACCACTGATGGCAACAACAATGTGCAGATCGGTCCCAAGGGCACCATGCGCATTCTTGATGACACTCATCTTTTGTATGACGAGCACACTGGCAAGCAGGCGTGGAAGAACGTTCACACCAATCCGCACGTCGCCGTCGCGGTAGTGGACCATTCCACGTTCAAGGGCTTCCGCTTCGAGGGAACCGCCGAGATTCACCAGGACGATGACATCTTCCGTGGCGCCCAGAAGTACGCTGCCGATTCGGGTCATCTGCCTCAGCCGATTGCGGCGATGGTCATCTCGATTGAGAAGATTTACCGTCTCGATGCAGGCCCCCACGCCGGAGATTTGATCGAAGGCTGAGTGAACCTGAAGTCGAGTGCTAGACGGGCGTTTCTGGACTGAGCTTTCTCAGCCCGGGACCGCCCGTTTTGCTAACGCACGTGCTGTGCGTGGGCTGCGTGGGCTCGTCCGCCCCTTGTTCGTGGAGTTTTGACCTCTAGGG
>JALCOX010000017.1 GCA_022649925.1 Bifidobacteriaceae bacterium
TCAGGGAGCAGGGGAGAGCCGATGAAAAGACGGCCCTCTCGGGACAGCCTTTTGACTGGCACAGTCGGGAGCTGCTTGGCCGCATCGGCATGGTGATGCAGGAACCGGAACACCAGTTCGTGAAATCCAGTGTTTTAGAAGAGGTGATGGTGGGGCCTTTGTCGATGGGATACTCCGCTGAGGAGGCCCAGCACCTCGCTCAGGACCTTCTCGAGCAGCTGGGGCTGATGAAGTTCGGGCCCGCGAACCCCTTCACTCTGTCGGGAGGGGAGAAGCGCAGGTTGTCGGTGGCCTCGATGATGGCAGTGGCACCCCAAGTGGTGGTCATGGACGAGCCGACGTTTGGGCAGGACTTCAGCACCTGGACGGCGATGGCGAGGCTCATCGCTCGGATTCGTGATGAGGGCAAGACTGTCATTCTCGTGACGCACGACCAGGATCTGGTGCGCACGCTGGGTGCGCGAGTTGTCATGTTTGCAGAAGCCGCAAGTGAGGTCGGCAAGGAGGCACGTCATGAGTGAGATTATCGCCGCTCCAGCGCAGACGGTTGTCGTTTCTGCGTCCTCCGAGCGAAGAGAACCGACGCGCTCCTCGTCGGAATCGTGGTTCATCCAGCGCATCAATCCCGTGAGCAGATTCATCGGGGCGCTCCTCATGAGCATGCCGATGTTCCTCGTACTCGACGTGGTGTCTGCGTCAGTCGCCTTTGGCCTGGAGATGGTGCTGCTATGGATCGGAGGTATTAATCCACTGCGCGTGGTGCGGCGGACTTGGCCGGTCTGGATCGCGGCCCTCGGCTCGTTCATCACTGTTTTGTTGTACGGCAAGGCGTCGGGTGCCGAGATTTTCCACTGGGGAATCATCAACGTGACGCAGGGATCAGTCACGCTGAGCATTGCGTCTTTCATTCGCGTCGCCGCCATCGCCGTTCCCTCGGTGATTCTGGCGCTCGGCCTCGATCCCACTGATCTGGCGGACGGACTGGTGCAGCTGCTGCATTTCTCTCCGAGATTCGTCTACGGTGGCATTGCCGGCATGCGCATGATCACGTTGCTCAAAGAGGATTGGAGTGCTCTGGGCCTGTCTCGCCGCTCTCGGGGGCTTGGCGACGGCAATAGGTTGAAGGCCTTGGGAACCCAATCTTTCAATTTGCTTGTACTCTCCATACGACGTGCGACGAAGCTGGCCACGGCCATGGAGTCGCGTGGCTTCGGTTCGTCGTTGCCGCGTACGTCTGCACGTGTGTCGCGGTTGCATGCCGTCGACTGGGCTTTCTACGCCATCAGTCTTGCAATTCCGGCTCTTGCTCTGGGGGCCTCTGTGCTCGCCGGGACGTGGCATTTCGCGTTCGGGAGTGCGTGAGGGCGCCTGCTTATGGCCCAGTGGGAACCCTCTCACCGATTTTTGTGAACTTTTTCTGTGACCCTCGCGTTGGCAGTGACGCTATTACGCCGTTTCGTGAGGATTTTTTCTGCAGTGGAGACAGAAAAGTTCACAAAAATCGGCATAGGCCCGGTACGGGGCCTGGGGTCGGACACGCGCCCGGAGACCGGGACCCGAGCCCCGAGCCCCGAGCCAGAGTGCGTACGTCGACCCGGGCCGAGCCCGCGCGCACAAAAAGGAGGGGTAGCGGCTTGCAAGCCGCTACCCCTCCTTTGCACCGTTGGTGCAATTTGCACTTAACTTCTTACGAAACTACTTCGCAAGCACTGTGTTGATGTTTCGCACTTCGTCGAAGCGCTTGGAGGCGTCCTCCCAATTGACGATGTGCCACCACGACTTGACGTAATCCGCACGAACGTTGAGGTAATCGAGGTAGTACGCATGCTCCCACAGATCCAAAAGAACCAGCGGGAACACGGTCACGGGCAGATTGCCTTGGTGATCGTACATCTGCAGCGTAATGAGCTTCTCTCCCAAGGAATCCCACGCGAGAACGGCCCAGCCGGAGCCCTGAATGCCTGCGCACATGGCCTCGAAGTAGCGCTGGAAGCCCTCGAAGGAACCGAACTGTTCCTCGATGGCTGCCTTCAGCTCGCCGAGGGGTTCTTCGTCCTTCGTGTCGGTCATGTTGTTCCAGAACACGGTGTGGTTCTTGTGCCCTGCAAGGTTGAAGGCAAGGTTCTTTTCCAATAGATTCGCGGAGCCGGTGTTGCCTGATTCGGCGGCATCGTGGATTTGCTCCAGTGCCTGATTTGCTCCCTTGACGTAAGCAGCATGATGCTTGTCATGGTGCAATTCCATGATCTTGCCCGAAATGAACGGCTCGAGTGCCGAATAATCATAGGGGAGATCCGGAAGAGTATAGGTAGGCATAGTGTCTCCTTTTCGTGTCCGTTATCATCCATTTATTGGTAGCGGTATGGTCTCGGCTCGCCCTATCTTCACTGATGGCGTGTGCCGAACTTCTCCATGCCTCTCAATCTGAGAGTATCGAAAAGTCGCCGTTCCGAGAAGCGTGTTCGCTGTTATCCTGCTCACAGATGAATTACTGTTGGCCGCCCTGCTGTGCCGGCCGCCTCCTGCGAAGTGCCGCCAGCTGGAACACCACATCCGACTGCGAAGCGACCTCAGGGCTGTGGGTCACCAAGATGACGCACTTGTTCTCGTCGTGGGCGAGGGACTTGAAGATGTCCATAATGTCGTCCTGCGTGGAGAGGTCAAGGTTGCCGGTGGGTTCGTCGGCCAGGATGATGCTGGGCTCATAGCTGAGCGCGCGAGCGATGGCCACACGCTGTTGCTCACCTCCGGAGAGATGAAGGATGCGTTCGTTGGCGTACTCGGGACGCAACCTCACACGCTCCAGCATGCGCCTGGCAATCTCGGCCTTCGGTTCGTCGAATTTCTTCCCTGAAGCGTCGATGGAGAGGATGATGTTCTCCGCCACGGTGAGGGAGGGGAGCAGGTTGAAGCTCTGGAAGATCACACCGATGTCGTGGCTGCGGAACCTGTAGCGATCGAGCTTGGCGAGGTCCGCGCCGCCCTTGAGCACCTGGCCCTCGGTGGGGTTGGCGAGGCCGGAGAGCAGTGAGAGAAGCGTGGTTTTCCCCGCACCTGAGGGACCGGTGATGGCGTAGACCTTGCCGGACTCAAACCTGTATGTCAGGTCATGGAATATCTTCTTGCCACCCTTGGTGTAGGCGTATGCCACGTTCTCGAGGCTCAAAACGGGGATTCCGGCAGGCGCTTCGTTGGGATCTTGCGCCACCGCTGTGTTGGTGTTTTCGGAGGATTTGGTCATGATAGTCCTTTTATTGTGCTTTCTGCGTCGTTTGCGCGGTTGGTTGTGTGGGAGCGTATTTCTGAGTCAGCGGGAGGGGAGGGAGGCTGGAGTCCGTCACGATCTTTCCGCCAGAATTTGCAGCGGCTCGTAGCGCATCACGAAGATGATGCCGACCAGCGACGATATCAGGGTGAGAATGAGTCCGATGAGTACCAGCTCTCCCACCACCTTCAGATTCACCGTGGCATTGAGCGAGCTGATGTAACTGGTGGCCTTGGTGGAGCTTGTGGCGCCGGCGGCCCCGGGACCGTTGTCCCCACTGGGCATCGAGGGTGCCGCTTGCGAGGAACTCGAGGAGCTGGAAGAGCTTGAGTCCGAGCTTCCAGAATTTGAAGATCCGGGTGCGCCACCCATGTTTGCGCTGCGGCCGAATTGTTGCTGCTGGCTCGTCTGCTCGGTTTGCGCGGAGGAGACCTGGCTGGAGAGCAACTGGTTGGAGAGGGGCTTTGCGGCGACCGCGCCACCGATCACGCCCACGCCGAGGCCCACCATGGTCACGATAAGCAGCTCGATCACGAACTGCATGGCAACCTTGGGCTTCTTGACGCCGATGGCCGTCATGACGCCCACCTCGTACTTGCGCTCGCGCACGTTGAACAGGTTGAGCACGATGAGGATGACGGCGCCGACGCCCAGCACGATGAGGAGGAAGGTGAGCGTGAAGCTCGAGAGGTCCTTCATGGGGGTGAGGCTGGATTCGTACTCTTCGACGTCGGGGGAGGAGACGGTGTACTTGCTGGAAAGTCCGGCCGCCTTAACGTCCTTGACGAAGGTGTTGTAGTCGTCGTCGGAGCCCAGAACGTAGGTGTAGCTCAGTTGGGTGCCGGTGTCGTCGGCGTTGCTGGCCTCGGAGTCGATGCCAAGCTTTTCGAGCGTGGACACGGAAGTGTAGATCTGGTTGTCCGCGTCCTGGCTGGTGCCGCCCATGGGGCCTTGCGAGCTGGTGGACGAGGTAGAGGTGTTCTTGTAGATGCCGGAGATGGTGAGTTTGTACGTCTTGGTGGTGTCGTCGATCGTCTTCTTGACCGAAATCGTGTCGCCGACGGATAGGTCGTTGAAGTCCGCGAGCGCCTTGGAGATGATGACATCGCCGTCAGAGTCGGAGGTGTAGCCGAACACCTTGCCCGAAGTCATGGTGAAGGTTCCGTTGGAGGCGGCACTGACTGCGTCGTCGGAGGAGAAGCCCGTGAGGGTGAAGTCGCCGCTGTTGGCCATGCCTCCGCCCATCCCACCTTGGCCGCCCATGCCGCCCTGGTCACTCTGGGACTTTGAAGAAGACGAATCAGAGGAGCTTGACGATGAGCTGGAGGAGTCCGAGGATTCGACCGGTTGGAAGTTGGTGCTCGCGTCGAGAGAGGTCTGTTCCGAGTAGTACGTGGAGACGGCCACCGAGGAAGCCTTGGCGTACTTTTCGTACTTGGCAAGGGAGAGTGAGGACTGCGACAGCTGCTTGCGCATGGAGTCGAAGTCGGGTTTCTCAGAACTCGATGAGCCTGATGAGCCTGATGAGCCTGATGAACCCGATGAACTTGAGGAGTCAGAGTTCGCTGAGCTCTTCGCCTGCGAGATGAGTTTGCTCCGGTCGAGGCTGATGGCTGCGCTCACCTTGGTGGATTGCAGGCCCTCCTCCTCGATCTCGCTGGAGGCGTTACGGATTGCCAAGCCCACGGTTGCTGTGGCTGCGATGATGGCGACGATGATGGCAATGAGGATATTTCTTCCCCTATTGCGTATCACCGATTTCCAAGCGTTCTTGAGAACGAACATTTTCTTCCTTCGTGTTTGCTGCGTGGGCGCGCGTGCGCCTCAATGCGATGGGTGGAGATGTGAGGATGTGCCTCGTGAGTTTTACTGTGGTCGCTCAACGTGAGCGCTCACTGAGGCGAGCCTGAAAGTTCAGGAGCGCGATATATGGGAATTCCCCAGAGTTTCCTGGGAGCCTGTCGGGAATGGTGATCCGGGGTCATGCCTGAAGTAAGCTGAAAGCTATGCCGAAAGCAGAGCATTTCATTGATAACGTCCATTCCGATCGCGTGCGCCGTGTGGCCGACTTGGCTTCGTCTCGTGCGCGCAAGAAAACCGGTAAATTCCTCATCGAGGGTCCCCAGGCGGTCCGCGAGGCGGTCACATTCCGACCCGATCTCGTGGACGATGTCTATGTGGACACGAACGCCGATCCCCATCTCGACATCGTTTCCGCCGCACTCAAAAACGATCTCTACGTGCACGACGTGACGTCAGAGGTGCTCGCTCGGATCAGCAAGGATGCGCAGTCCGTGGTCGCGGTCGGGAGAAGCGAGGGTCTGATTCTGGATTCTGCTGCCGCGACAAAGAATGCGACCGCCATCGACACCGCAGGCGCGGGTCTCATCGCCGCCTGCTGGCAGGTGCGCGACCCAGGTAACGAGGGCACGGTTATCCGCACGGCCGATGCCTCCGGTTGCCGCGCCGTTGTCCTGGTCGGTGACTGCGTCGATCCGCTCAATCCCAAGGTGATTCGCGCCACAGCCGGTTCGCTGTTCCACCTTCCTCTGGTGCGCATGAACGAGACCGAGTTCTTCGACTGGGCGCGCTCTCAAGAGGTTGCCGTCTGGGCCGCCGACATCCACGGAACCGCAGGGAAGCCGCCGATCGATCTCGCGAGCAGCGTCTTCAGCGGACCGTCCGCTTCGGAATCTGCCGGCCCGGAAAGGGGAGGGTTGAGCGTGCAGCGCCCCACCGCCGTGCTGTTTGGCAACGAGGCGCGCGGACTGCCGAGCGAAATGGTGGCGCAGGCGGATCTCACGGTCAAGATTCCCCTCTATGGCAAGGCCGAATCCCTCAATCTCGCCATGAGTAGCGCGGTGCTCCTTTACACGCTCGCTATGTCGAGTCATGTTGGGAGAATGTGAACTCGTAGTAACCCGAAAACGTTGAGAATTGGCGGAAAGGTCGACCTCAGTGGCTGACACAGCAGTATTCGACGAGCAGGCGGTAACCGCGTCGGTTACCGAAGGTATCGAAAAAATCGCGCAGGCAAGCAGCACGGATGAGCTCAAGGCGCTCCGTGCTCACTACGCGGGTGGCGATTCGGAGATGACGCGTGCCTCCAAGATGATTGGCAAGCTGGCGGTCGAAGAGAAGAAAGCGGCGGGGCAGCTGATGAGCAAGCTTCGCGCTGACTTTGGACGCGCTTTTGCTGCCAAAGAAACCGAGCTGAAGCAGGCTGAGGAGCAGGCGGCACTTGAAGCTGAGACCGTTGACGTGACGATGCCCACGGACCGTCATCCACTGGGTGCCCGTCATCCGCTGAGTGCCTTGATGGAAGACATTCAGGATTTCTTCACTTCCATGGGCTGGCAGATTGCCGACGGCCCCGAGGTTGAAACCGAGTGGTACGACTTCGACGCGCTCAATTTCGGACCCGACCACCCCGCGCGTCAGATGCAGGACACCTTCTACGTCAAGGGCGAGAAGGCGACGGACGCCGCCGGTTTCAAGGGCTCCAACATGGTGATGCGCACGCAGACCTCCTCCGATCAGGTGAGGAGTCTCTTGGGCAAGGGCGTTCCGCTGTACTTGGCGTGCACCGGCCGCGTGTTCCGTACCGACGAGCTTGACGCCACTCATACGCCGGTCTTCCACCAGTGCGAGGCGCTCGCGGTGGACAAGGGGCTCACGATGGCCGACCTCAAGGGAACGCTGAACGCGCTCGCCGTGGCCATGTTTGGTCCTGAGGCCAAGACGCGCCTGCGTCCCTCGTACTTCCCCTTCACTGAGCCCAGCGCCGAAATGGATCTGTGGTTCCCCGACAAGAAGGGCGGACCGGGATGGATTGAATGGGGCGGCTGCGGAATGGTGAACCCGAACGTGTTGCGTTCCGCGGGCATCGATCCCGACGTATACACGGGCTTTGCCTTTGGCGTCGGCGTCGAACGCGCACTGTTGCTGCGTCACGACATCAACGACATGCACGACCTCGTCGAGGGCGACGTGCGCTTCAGCGAGCAGTTTGCGATGGGGGAGTGAGGAGACCAAATGCCAATTGTAGATATTGACTGGCTCAAGGAGCACGTCGAAGTTCCTGAGGACCTCACCGTTGAAAAGCTCGCCGCTGACTTGGTGCGCGTCGGGTTGGAAGAAGAGGATATTCACACCTCGTCTGTCACCGGTCCTCTCGTCGTCGGAAAGATCGTCGACTTCACCCCCGAGCCGCAGAAGAACGGCAAGACCATCAACTGGTGCCACGTCGATGTCGGCGAGAAGTACAACGCCGTGGACGCCGAGGGCAACAAGGTTCCTCGCGGCATTATTTGCGGTGCGCCCAACGTTGGCAAAGACGAGCTCGTGGTGGTGGCGCTGCCTGGTGCGATTCTGCCCGGAGACTTTGAAATTGCCTCGCGCAAGACGTATGGCCACATCTCGGACGGCATGTGCTGCTCTGAGCGCGAGCTGGGCTTGAGTGACGAACACAACGGCATCATTTTGTTGCGCGAGCAGGGCTTCTCACAGGAGGAGCTCAACTCACTGGAACTCGGCCAAGATGCGATCCATCTGCTGCATTTGGACCGCCCGACGCTCGAGATCAACATCACCCCCGATCGCGGCTATGCCTTCTCTTACCGTGGCGTCGCTCGCGAATACCATCACTCCACTGCTCAGCCCTATGTGGATCCGATTCCAGAGCTGACCCAGAAGGCTCCGAAGGCCAGCGCGAACGGTGACGTCGAGGTTCTCATCGAAGATGAAGCCCCGATTCACGGTGTGGTGGGGGCGGACCGCTATTACGCGCGGGCTCTCCACGGGTTCAATCCGGCATCGCACACGCCCAACTGGATGCGTCGGCGGCTGAGCCGCGCTGGGATGCGCCCGATTTCTCTGGCCGTTGACGTGACGAATTACCTCATGCTCGATCTGGGTCAGCCGATGCACGCTTACGACCTCGACAAGCTCGTCGCCCCCATCGTGGTGCGCAGGGCTCGCGAGGGTGAGCACCTGACGACTCTCGACGGCAAGGACCGCGAGCTGAGCGTCGAGGATCTGCTCATTACTGACTCTCCCAATGGTGAGAAGGGTTCGCGCATCATCGGTCTCGCGGGCGTCATGGGTGGTCTCTACGGAGAGATCACGGCGGAGACGAAGAACATCCTCGTCGAGTGCGCACACTTTGACCAGGTGAGCATTGCCCGCACAGCCCGCCGGCACAAGCTGCCCAGTGAGGCGAGCCGCAGATTCGAGCGTGGCGTCGACTATGCGATGCAGCCCGGTGCCGCACAGGCGGCCATCGAATTGCTGAGTCGCTACGGTTCGGGTGAGCCCTCCAACAATCCGACAGATGTCGACAACACCGTGGCGCCAGCGGCGATCCAGTTCAAGGTGACCGAGGTCAAGCGCCTGGCCGACTTGGACGTCTCCGCAGACCAGATCTCATCGATTCTCACGGACATTGGCTGCACCGTCGCCGGCGGTGGTAATGGCGTGATGAGCGTCGTACCTCCTACGTGGCGTCCGGATATCACCATGCCCCCGGATCTGGTTGAGGAAGTCGCACGACTTGTCGGCTACGACGAGATTCCGGTGCACGTCCCCGCCGCTCCGGTGAAGGACACGGGTCTCACGCCCGATCAACAGCGTGGGCGCTGGGTTGCCAACACTCTGGCGGAGTCGGGACTCGTGGAGACACTGAGCTACCCGTTCGTGGGCGACGCGGATTACAAGACCTTCGGATTGGACACGGAGGCCATGGCCTCCCGTTCAGTCGAGATCACCAACCCTCTGGGAGGGGATCGCCCGTATTTGCGCACCGACCTGTTGCACACTCTGGCTCTGACTGCGCAGCGCAACATTCGTCGCGGGCTCGACAACGTGCAGATCTATGAGATCGGACACGTCTTCCACTTTGACCCCGCCGCTCCCGCAGTTCCCGCGCTTCCCGGCGGAGTCAAGCCGAGCGATGAACAACTCGCCGCGCTCGACGCCGGACTTCCGGATCAGCCGCTCCAAGTTGCTGGCCTCCTGACAGGTGAAGCCGTTACCAAGGGGTGGTACGAGGATACTCGCGCCATCGATTGGACGGATGCAGTTTCTCGCGTTCGTCGCATCGGTGATCGTCTCGGCGTTGAACTTAGGTTCACGGCTCCGAGGAATTACGGAGAACTTCCCGCTACCTTCGAGTCTGAGACCTGGCATCCAGGGCGTACTGCGCTGGTGAGCCTGAACGACGGCACGTGGATTGGTGTCGCGGGCGAGCTGCATCCCCAGGTCAACGAAAATCTGGGAATTCCGGCGCATTCGGCCGCCTTTGAGCTCAATCTGACGGCCCTCTTCGCGCATCTGTCCGATCAGCCGCTGCAGGCAAAGCCGATCTCGACGTTCCCTCCCGTCAAGCAGGACCTCGCGTTCAGCGTGGACGAGTCGGTGACATCGGCGCAGCTGGAAAGCGTGATTGAGGAGGCCGCCGGGGACGTGCTCGAATCCATTCAGCTCTTCGACGTGTTCCACGGTGATGCGAAGAACTCTGGCCTGGGCGAGGGCAAGAAATCCCTGGCCTACGCGGTCGTGTTCCGTTCCCCGTCCAAGACGCTGACAGCGGAAGACTCCGAAGCCATCCGCGCTAGCATTGTCGAAAAGGCGCAGGTTCTTGGGGCGCAGCTGCGGTCTTAAGTGTCCCAGAGCTAAAGGGCGTCGTCGATTTCAGGAGATGATTTTTTTGAGCGATTCGGTGAACAACAATCCGCGTGCTGCGGAAAATGACCGGGAGGGCACGTCCCAGCCTGGGGGTTCATCGGATCGCTCTGCATCTACCGCCACCGGTCAGCAAGGCACTCCCGAATTTGGGCAGTATCAGGAGCCGAGCTACGGCAAGCTCGCTTCACAATATCCGGGGTGGGATCCGTACATTTACGGCAAGCCGGATCCAGTAAAGCCGAAGAATGAAGAAGGCACTCCTGACCAGGCCGCCGCTGGGAACGCGGCCCCAACCCCACAACGTGCCGGGTCGCCAAATGGTGCGGCTCAGAATACTAATAACCCCAGTAATCCCAGTAACCCCAATGGCTTCCCCTTCGAATTCCGGCGCATTGATCCCAACGACCCGCGGCAGAATCCCTATTATGGCCGCTGGGATGGGATGTCGATCATCGCTTTCGTCGTCTCCTTTATTTTCCCGATCATTTCGATCCCACTCGCTTGGATCGCCATGCGCCGCACAAAACTGTTGCACAGCAAAGGGCATGGACTTGCGGTCGCTGCGATGGTGATCTCCCTCCTACAGATCGTGTTAAACCTCATCCTCTATATGAACGGCATTGATCTCATGAGCTGGGCCATGCAGGAAATGGGATACAGCGGTTCAGTGAGTGGCGGGACAGACGGTTCGTCCGTCTCCACCTCTTTTATGGAATAGAGATACTCCATACTTCTTAGGTTCAAGACGCAAAACTCCGCTATGCATAATTATGCAAATCTCTGTATATGTTGTATGCTTACGTCATCGACAACGAGGCCGGCAGTGGAATAGTTCATTCCATGTGCCGACCTCGTCGAATATTCACGAGAATATACGGAAAGTGGCGGACCTCATGGCGTACACAGTGGCTGTGGCGGGAGCGAGTGGATACGCGGGTGGAGAAGTCCTGCGAATCCTGGCGGATAATCCCGATTTTGAAGTGACAACGGTCACCGCCCATTCAAAAGCAGGCGAGAGCCTCGGGCAGAATATGCCCCATATTCCGACCTTGGCGAATCTCGTACTTGAGGACACAACTCCGGAGAATCTCAACGGTCACGACGTCGTGTTCCTGGCGTTGCCCCACGGGGCTTCAGGAGCACTGGCCGAACAGCTCGATCCTAAAACAGTGGTGGTGGATTTGGGCGCCGATCACCGACTCGAAAACAAATCCGCTTGGGATGAGTTCTACGGTGGCAACTTCTATTCGCACTGGACGTATGGCATGCCCGAGCTGATTCTCGGGAAAAATGCGGGCGGCGACTACACCAAGCAGCGCGAGGGCCTCGCGGGCGCGACGCGCATTGCCGGCCCCGGTTGCAATGTCACTGCGACGACACTTGCCCTGCAGCCCGGCATTGCGGAAGGCCTCGTGGAAACAAAAGACATCGTCGCCACGTTAGTTGTCGGATATTCGGGCGCGGGCAAGAACTTGAAGAAGTCGAATCTGCTCGCTGCCGAGGCGATGGGATCGGCACAGGCGTACGGAGTCGGTGGAACGCACCGTCACATTCCCGAGATTCTGCAGAACTTTGCGCACGCAGAAGGTCAAAATGCGAGTCACGACACTGACTTCACCCTGAATTTCACCCCCGTTTTGGCACCGATGCAGCGTGGAATCTTCGCCACGGTCACCGCGAAGCTGAGCGCCGAGGGTGCGGCGATGAGCGACGCCGACATTCGTGCGGCGTGGACGAAGGCCTACGAGGGCGAGCATTTCATGCATCTTCTGACCGAAGGTGTTATTCCCGCCACCGGCAATGTGCTCGGTTCCAATGCGGCGCACCTCCAGGTTGTCGTTGACCGCAAGGCCGGCAGACTCGTCGCGATGAGCGCCATCGACAACCTCAATCGGGGCACCGCCGGACAGGCGATTCAGGCGCTCAACATTGCTTTGGGAATCAAGGAAAGTCAAGGATTGACAACGATTGGAGTCGCACCGTGAGCGTCACATATGCACAAGGGTTTTCCGCAACTGGTTTGGCTGCTGGCATCTCGTCGGTGCCGGGAAAGCTCGATTTGGCGCTCGTCGTCAACGAAGGGCCGCTGGATGTCGCTGCGGGAGTCTTCACTTCCAACCGCTTCTGCGCAGCGCCTGTTCAGTGGTCTCGTGAGGTCGTGAAAACGGGTCACGCCCAAGCCGTTGCAGTGAATTCGGGCTGCGCAAACGCCTGCACAGGCGCCGAGGGACTTGCCCAGTCGCGAGAGACAGCCCAGGTTCTGGCCACGCTTCTCGGCACCACAGCCGACGAAGTTCTCGTCGGGTCCACGGGACTCATCGGGGAGCTCCTGCCGCTTGACCACGTGCTCGCGGGCGTCAAGAAGGCGTTCCCTCAACTGGCTGACACGGAAGATGCCGGCGTTCTCGCCTCGCAGGCCATCATGACCACCGATACACTCCCCAAGCGCGTCCAGATCGACGGTGAGGGTTACAAGCTCGGCGGCATGGTCAAGGGATCGGGCATGATCGCCCCCCAGCTGGCCACCATGATCTGCGTGCTGACCACCGACGCCGTGGTGAGTCCAGAGCAGGCAGATAAGGCCCTGCGCGCCGCTACGTCTACGAGCTTCGACCGCATCGACGTGGACGGCTGCATGTCCACCAACGACACGGTGCTGTTGCTCGCTTCTGGTGCCTCTGGCGTGAGCCCGAACATGGAAGAATTCACCGCAAACGTGACCGACGCATGTGCGCAGCTCGCGCGCAAGATCGTCGGTGACGGCGAGGGGTCCAGTCACGATATTCGCGTTACGGTCACAACGGCGAGCAGCGAAGCCGCGGCGCTGGCCTGCGCGCGCTCCGTCGCCGCCTCGAATCTTTTCAAATGCGCCGTCGCCGGCAACGACCCCAACTGGGGACGCATCGTCTCATCCATCGGAACCGTGCCGCCCTCGGTCGCTCCCTACGACCCTGCCAAGGTGACGGTCGATGTCAACGGTATCCGCGTCTGCGATGGCGGCATGCCCGGGCAGTCGCGAGAACTGGTGGACATGACTCCCCGTGAGGTGCACGTCGACATCGCGCTCAACGCAGGCAGCGATGAGGCAACAATCTGGACCGACGATCTCACGCATGAATACGTGAAGATCAACTCCGATTACGAATCCTGAAATCGGCGATACGCAAGGCGGTACTTGCAGTAAATCGCAAGAATACGGAACGAGGAAATTGATGGTGGCTTTGCACGGACCTGGATACCACATGGATCATCTGGACGTCCACAACGACTTGACTGCCGCGCAGAAGGCGGAAGTGCTCATCGACGCGCTTCCTTGGCTCGAGGAATTCTCGGGTGAGCGTGTGGTCATCAAGTTCGGCGGCAATGCCATGGTCGACGAGCACCTCAAGCAGGCCTTTGCTGAAGACATGATGTTCCTGCATCTGGTGGGTCTCCACCCGATTGTGGTGCACGGCGGCGGGCCTCAAATCTCCAAGATGCTCACGGCCTTGGGCATCAAGTCCGAGTTTCGCGGGGGCTTGCGCGTAACGACCCCCGAGGCCATGGAAGTGGTGCGCATGGTACTCACGGGGAAGGTGTCACGCGAACTCATCGGCTTGATCAACGCCCACGGTTCCCTAGCCATGGGCATGTCGGGGGAGGACGGAGGCCTCTTCTCGGCCGTCAAGCGTCAGCCGACGATCAACGGCGTTCCGACCGACATCGGTCTCGTGGGTGACGTGGTGAGTGTCAACGCCTCTCCCGTCGAAGACCTCGTCGACGTCGGTAGGATTCCGGTGGTGTCTTCGGTCGCCCCCGACGAGGACGATCCGACCCAGGTGCTCAATGTGAACGCGGATACGGCGGCGGCCTCGCTGGCGGCTGCCGTCGGCGCGCGCAAGCTCATCATTCTCACGGACGTCGAGGGCATGTACGCCAACTGGCCCGACAAGAATTCGCTCGTCAGTCGCATCGGTCTGGAAAAGTTGCGCTCCTTGCTCCCCGATCTTGAGTCGGGGATGAGGCCGAAAATGGAAGCGTGCGTGCGCGCTTTGGACGGCGGTGTACCGGAGGCGCACATTATCGATGGCAGACTTCCGCATTCGATTCTCAACGAGGTGTTCACCACGGACGGCATCGGCACGATGGTCGTCCCGGTGGGAGGCGTGGAGCTGAGAGGCACACAGGGGAAACAGGGAACCAAAGATACTGACGAAGATACCAACGAGAGGGAAGATCAATGAGCGCTCAAACCACAGATATCGACGAGTATTCGCAAGTTCATCTCAACGTATTTGGAACCCCCTTGCGCGTTCTGGACCACGGTGAAGGCTGCTATGTGTGGGATGTGGACGGCAACAAGTACCTCGACTTTCTCGCGGGTATCGCCGTCAATTCCATCGGCTACGCACATCCTCGCTGGGTCGAAGCGGTGAGCAAGCAGGCGGCCCAGATTGCCCACACAAGCAATTACTTCGCCACCGAGCCCCAGATTCACTTGGCTGAAAAGCTCATTGAGCACGCGGGCGCCCCGGAGGGCTCCAAGGTCTACTTCTGCAACTCGGGAGCGGAGGCCAACGAGGCGGCGCTCAAACTCGCGCGCCTCCACGGCCGCACGCTGCAGGGTGCATTGCCCAGCATCGGCGGCAAGCCCGCCAGGATTCTTGCACTCACCAACGGTTTTCACGGCCGCACGCTGGGTGCGTTGAGTGCGACGTGGAAGCCTGATATTCGCAAGCCTTTCGACCCGCTCGTTCCCGCGATCGAGTTCGTGGAGGCCGGCAGCATCGACGCGATGCGCGCGGCGTTCGCCCAGACCGGCATCGGCAAATATGGCAAGGGTCCGGTCGCAGCCGTCATCATGGAACTCATCCAGGGCGAGGCGGGAGTGTTGCCTTTTGATGCAGATTACGTCGCCGCAGTGCGAAAAATGTGCACTGACAACGGGGCCTTCATGATGATCGACGAGGTTCAGACCGGTGTCGGTCGCACCGGGTCGTGGTTCGCCTTCCAACGCGACGATCTCACTCACGGCATTGTTCCCGACGCCGTCAGCTTCGCGAAGGGTGTGGCCGGAGGCTTCCCGATGGGCGGACTCATCGTCTTCGGGGCAAAAAATTCGGCGCTCTTTACCCCCGGTTCGCACGGTTCCACTTTCGCCGGCAATCCGCTGGGTGCGAGTGCCGCGCTAGCAACTCTGGGTGTCATGGAAGAGGAGAATCTCGTTACCAACGCGGAGACTCGTGGCAACCAGCTGCGTTCGGCGTTGGAATCGTGCGGCAATGAGATCTTCGGCATGGTGCGTGGCCGAGGTCTGCTCAACGCTGTGACGCTCAAGCGTCCCTGTGCCCACGCGATCGTGGACTGGGCCTTGAATCACGGTCTCATCGTCAACGCCGTGCGTCCCGACGTGATCCGTTTGGCCCCGCCTCTGGTGGTGAGTGAGTCGGAGATCAAAGAAGCAGTGAGCATTTTGGCACAGGTCCCGGCGGACTTGCCTCTGGACTGACAGAGACGTCGCCGGGAGTTATGAAAATGAAACTTTATAGGAAGTTATAGGAAGGTAAAACCTGATGGCACATCAAGCACATGAGCTGCGGCACATGCTGAGGGACGACGACGTCAATCACGAAGAGCAGAAGCAGATTCTCGAACTTGGCATGAAGTTCTGGAAGGACCGTTACTATTCGCGTCCCTTCGAGGGCCCGCAGGCGGTGGCGGTGCTGTTCGACAAACCGAGCACCCGTACCCGTTCCAGCTTCTCTATCGGCGTGGCGGAATTGGGGGGATATCCGCTCGTCATCGATAAGTCGGGTTCCCAGCTGGGTAGGGGAGAGCCTGTTGCCGACACTTCACGGGTCCTCACGCGCATGGCATCCGCCATCGTGTGGCGCACTTTCGGTCAGGAGCTCGTTGAGGAAATGGCGCAGTATGCGACCGTTCCCGTCGTCAACGCGCTCACCGATGAATTCCACCCCTGCCAGGTCCTTGCAGATTTTCTCACGATGGCGCAGCATCGCGGGGGCGTGGACGCGCTCAAGGGCCAGACCATTGCCTATCTCGGTGACGGCGCCAACAACATGGCAAATTCGTATCTGCTCGCCGGCGCAACTGCTGGCATGAACGTTCGCATCGGCGCACCCAACGGGTACTTGCCCGCGAACCAGATCGTCGAAAAGGCGCAACAGATCGCGGCGGAGAACGGCGGCGAGATTCTCGTCACTACCGACGCTCGTGAGGCTGCCACCGACGCGGACTGTCTCTTCACTGATACCTGGGTGTCGATGGGCGAGGAATCCGAGTACGCGATTCGTTCCAAGCCGTTCTGGAAGTATCAGGTCAACGACGAACTCATGGCGCTGGCCAAGCCCGACGCCCTGTTCCAGCACTGCCTACCGGCTTACCGTGGCAAGGAGGTCACCGCCTCGGTGATCGACGGGCCGCAGTCAGTGGTGTGGGATGAGGCCGAAAATCGTCTGCACGCTCAGAAGGCTTTGCTCGCGTGGCTGGTCGCATGGCAGCGCGAGGATTCGTCGTTGCTGGGCGAGTGTGCCACGCAACACTGAAGCAGATCCAACTCGACAGAAATCAACTGAAGTAGGGAAGTGGGGTAAACGTGGCCGATAAAAATGCAGCGTCGTCCTCCGCGCGACTGCGGCATCCGCAGACTCGCGCAGGTCGATTGGCGGCCATCAGGACGGCGATTGAATCGACGGCCATCACGTCGCAGCAGCAACTGTCCGAGATTCTCGCGGAGCAGGGTTTCGAGGTGACGCAGGCGACTTTGAGTCGGGATCTCGATGAGCTCGAAGCCTTCAAAGCGCGCAATTCCAAAGCGATCATGAGCTATATGCTCCCGGACTCCTTCGACGCTCCGGTTGTGAGCGCCGATGCTGTGGAAACCGAATCAGGAGATGAGCCCGATTCCGTCGCAACTTCTGCCCGTATTCGACCGCAGATGACAAAGGTGCTCTCGGGTTTGGTGACCTCGGTCGCTACGGCGTCCAATCAGGTGGTGATTCATACGCCCTCTGGCGCAGCGCAGTACGTTGCCAGCGTCATCGATGCCGAGCCCCCCGAAAGCGTTCTGGGGACAATCGCCGGCGACGACACGGTTCTCACCATCCTCTCGTCGGAGGCGACGGCCCAAAAGTATTCATCACAGCTGCTCAAGATCGCATCCGGACAGAATCCTGCGTCGTGACAAACATCAAGTACCTTTGGAACATCTCCTCTGTTCCTCTGTGAAATTCAAAATATGCGAAATTTAAAAATGAAGTTTGAAGAAAGGCATAACAATGGCAGATGAAAAGCGTCTCGTTCTGGCGTATTCGGGAGGTCTCGACACCTCCGTGGCAATCCCTTATTTGAAGGAGCGGACCGGTAAGGACGTCGTCGCCGTCTCTCTCGACGTCGGTCAGGGCGGAGAATCGCTCGAGACCGTCAAGCAGCGCGCGCTGGCGTGCGGTGCTGTGGAGTCCTACATTGTGGATGCCCGCGACGAGTTCGCCTCCGAGTACTGCATGCCGGCGCTCGCCGCCAACGCCATGTACGAGGGTGTTTATCCGCTAGTTTCAGCCATTTCCAGGCCGCTGATCACCAAGCATCTCGTGCGTGCGGCGCATCAATTCGGTGCCGACACGATCGCGCACGGCTGCACTGGCAAGGGCAACGATCAGGTGCGTTTTGAGGTCTCCATCATGTCGGTGGATCCCGAACTCAAGGCCATCAGCCCCATCCGCGATCTCTCGCTGACTCGCGACGTCGAGATCGCTTATGCCAAGGAGCATAAGCTGCCGATCGAGCAGACTGAGAAGAGCCCGTACTCCATTGATCAGAACGTGTGGGGTCGCGCCATCGAGACCGGTTATCTCGAGGATCCGTGGAACGCGCCCACCAAGGACGTCTACTCCTATACTGATGACCCAGCGTTCCCGCCCGTCGAGGACGAGGTCACCATCGAGTTCAAGCAGGGCGTGCCGGTTGCGATTGATGGACGCCCCGTGACTCCGCTGCAGGCCATCGAGGAGATGAACCGTCGCGCAGGTGCTCAGGGCATCGGTCGCATCGATTTGATCGAAGACCGCCTCGTGGGCATCAAGTCCCGCGAGCTGTATGAAGCGCCGGGAGCTGTTGCGCTCATTGCCGCTCACGACGAGCTGGAGAACATGACGCTGGAGCGCGAGCAGCATCGCCTCAAGCGCGATCTCGACAAGCGCTGGGCCGAGCTGGTCTACGACGCACAGTGGTATTCGCCTGCCAAGCGCTCCATCGACGCCTTCATCAAGGAGACGCAGCGCTACGTGTCCGGTGAAATTCGCATGGTGCTCCACGGGGGTCGCGCAGTGGTGACGGGGCGTCGCTCGGATTCGTCACTGTACGACTTCAACCTCGCCACCTACGAGACCGGCGATACCTTCGATCAGCACGCTTCCAACGGTTTCATCGAAATCTACGGCCTGCCGAGCAAGGTCGCCGCAGCGCGCGACGTCAAGTTTGGCAATGGCATCGAGGTTGCCGCCGACAAGCTGTGACCCTGGGGTATTTACCTATCTATCCGTCCATTCATCCACCTATGCATCAGCCCCGTCGTCGCTGTGTTTTTATTGACGTTTTGGGCCGAGATTCGGCGCGAATCCGGCCCAAAACGTCAATAAAAACACAGCGAGTAGAGAGGGACGAAAGGAAGACACGCGATGAGCGAGCACAAGGAATCCAGCGCAGGTACGCAGGAACAACACATTGCACTGTGGGGAGGTCGCTTCAAGTCCGGCCCCTCCATTGCATTGGCGGCCCTGAGCAAGTCCACTCAGTTCGACTGGCGACTCGCCGACGACGACATCGCGGGCTCGCGCGCTCACGCTCGTGCTCTCGGTCGCGCGGGGCTTCTGACTCCCGACGAACTGGCCGACATGGAAAAGGCCCTCGACAGGTTGCAGGCCGATGTGGACTCAGGTGCTTTTGCTCCGATTGAGGCCGATGAGGACGAGGCCACGGCGCTCGAACGCGGCTTGCTCGACATCGCCGGTGATGAGTTGGGTGGCAAGCTGCGCGCGGGGCGGTCGCGCAACGATCAGATCGCGGCTCTCATTCGCATGTGGACGAGGCGACAGGCGCGAGTAGTGGCGGGACTCGTGCTCCAGACCGTCGACGCTCTCATCGAGCAGTCGGTGGCGGCAGGCAATACGGTGATGCCGGGACGAACGCACATGCAGCACGCCCAACCCGTTTTGCTCGCACACCAGCTGATGGCGCACGTGTGGCCGTTGTTGCGCGACGTTCAGCGCTTCGTGGATTGGGACAAGCGCGCCGACGCGAGCCCCTACGGCTCCGGTGCGCTCGCCGGCAACACTCTCGGCCTTGACCCGGTTGCTGTCGCCACGGAACTTGGCTTCTCGACCACTACGCAGAATTCCATCGACGGCACCGCCTCACGTGACGTGGTCGCCGAATTCTCCTTCATCTGCGCCATGCTCGGCGTCGATATCTCGCGTTTGTCCGAGGAAATCATCATCTGGAACACGCAGGAATTCGCCTTTGTGAAGCTCGATGATGCCTATTCCACAGGCTCCTCCATCATGCCGCAGAAGAAGAACCCCGACATCGCCGAGCTCGCCCGCGGAAAATCGGGTCGCATGATTGGCGATCTCACCGGGCTGCTCACGACTTTGAAGGGGTTGCCGACCGCCTACGCTCGCGATCTGCAAGAAGACAAGGAAGCGGTGTTCGACCAGGTCGACACCCTGACGGTTCTGCTGCCCGCCTTCGCCGGCATGATTGCCACGATGAAGTTCGACAAGGATCGCCTGGAGTCCGAGGCTCCCACCGGTTTCGCACTCGCCACTGACATCGCCGAATGGCTCGTCAAGAACGGTGTTCCCTTCCGCCACGCACATGAGCTGTCGGGGGAGTGCGTGCGCATCGCCGAGTCCCGCGGTGTGGAACTGTGGGATCTCACCGACGACGATTTCATTGCCGTTTTCGCTGACTTCCTGCCGTCGGTTCTCGCCCCCAAGGTGCGCGAAGTGCTCTCGGCACAGGGTTCCGTGGACTCACGCAACGGCGTGGGTGGCACGGCGTCGGCGCGTGTGGCCGAGCAGATCGACCAGGCAAATCAGGTAGCCTCTGACCTTGCAAAATTTGCGGTGTCGGTATCTGACGGCAGCGCTTACAAGCCTGAGGGCTCGCTGAACTGAGGCGAATGGTACCGGAGGAATCAAGCTCCCCGACGCCGTGTATGTGCAATATATTTCACCTCTATTCCGAATGTGAAATATATTGCACATCTGTTTTGATGTGATGCGTGAGGAGCAGTTGCAGCTGACCATAAAAGACGCGGAGTCGTGGATTTCAGAAAGCTAGCGGTCATTGATGGTGAGTTTACATGTGGCGTATGGCAGCCTTACGCTTTCTCACCTTTCATGCGGTGTGCCGCTTCGATGCGGTCGATGACATCTCGCAGCGTGGTGCGGTCGAGCTGGCCGAAGGCCGCGGCTTCCGCTTCTGCGTAAACGGTGTCCAGAACGTCGGGGATGTGGGCACCTACGGGGCAGCGCGGGTTGGTGTCGCGGTCGACGTTGAAGAGGTGCTTCCTGTGTTCAACGGCCGAATATACATCGAGGATTGAGATGGCTTGAGGGGCGCGTGACAGCCGCGGCGAACAACCCCCCTCGTAGGGGGCAATGATTCGCGCAGTGCGCAATTCAGCGATGAGGCGTCGCACCACCACGGGCGATGTGTTTATGCTGCCGGCGATTGTTTCACTCGTGATTTTTTGTGATTTAAAAACTTCGATAAAAGACAAAAGATGTAGTGCGTCGCTGAGTTTCGTTGAAATTCTCATATTCTTCCGTAACTGACTTAGTTACACACCGTAAATATCTTCCACGAAAATGTCAATCAGCGGTCTAAAATCTGTAACAGCAAAAGTTCGAGAAGATGTCGGAAGTGTTCCGGCGACATAAACGCGGGAGTTGAATCCGCGTGGTAGGGAGTTGTACCCCCATGATTCAATTCGACCATGTGACGCAGAGCTATGACGATACCGTGGCGTTGCGCGATCTGAACTTGACTATCGAAAGCCACGAGCTCTTCGTCCTTGTCGGTCCTTCAGGTTCCGGAAAGACGACGCTGCTCAAGATGGTCAACCGACTCAATGAGCCCACCAGTGGGCGCGTGCTCATAGATGGGGAAGATGTGGCCGGGAGAGAGCTCAACGAGCTTCGCCAGCACATTGGCTACGTGCTTCAGACCGGTGCGCTGTTCCCCAACATGAGCGTGGAACAGAACGCGGGCATCGAGCTCGATGTCTTGGGGTGGAAACCGGAAAAGAAGCGTAAGCGAGTTCGAGATCTCCTGTCTCGAGTCGGTCTCAACCCCGACAAATTCGCCGAGCGCATGCCCTCGGAGCTTTCGGGTGGGGAGGCGCAGCGCGTGGGAATTGTGCGGGCCATGGCGGCGGAACCGCTCATGGTGCTCATGGACGAGCCGTTTAGTGCCCTTGATCCCGTTTCCCGCAAGCAATTACAGGATCTCGTTCTTCAACTTCACGAGGAGCTCGGCGTGACGGTCATCTTCGTGACCCACGACATGAGCGAGGCCATGCTCATGGCCGACCGTCTCGCCGTCATGCGCAAAGGCGTGCTGCAGCAATGCGGAACACCTGCGGAGATCATGGCCAAGCCTGCAAACGATTTCGTGCGTGGCTTCTTCCTTGACCGCGCCGCAGACTCCCGATATCTGAGCAATATCGTCGACGCGGGCTTTGGGGAGCGAATCTCTGGCGACACCGAATCCGTCGCGTCTTCTGCACAGCTCAGTGCGTCTGATACGGTCGTCGACTTGGCCGCCGCCTTCCATGCCCACCCCGGCAGTTCCGTTCGCGTCGGTCACCACGCGCTCAAGCAGGAGGATCTCATCGCTTATCTCGCCTCGATTGCCGTTGAACGCAATGGAGAGGAGGCTGCCAAATGATCGGTCAGCTAGGAACCTATATTTCTGAGAATTGGTCCGATATTCTTCTGGCCCTTTGGGATCATCTCAAGATCTCTGTCATTGCAACGGTGATTACTCTGGTGATCGCGCTCCCGCTCGCGGTGGCGCTCATGAACCGACGCCGTGCCGGCGAAATCGTACTTCAGATCGCCAGTGCGATTCAGACCATCCCGAGTCTCGCCATCCTCGGTATCCTCATTCCCTTCGTGGGGATTGGTACGGTTCCGGCGGTCATCGCGCTGGTGCTTTACGCCATCATGCCGGTTTTCCAAAACGCTTATACAGGACTGACCACCATCGATCCGGAGCTCACTGAGGCGGCGGAAGCTCTGGGGTTGCCCAGGCGTATGAAGCTCTTCCGCGTTCAGATTCCGCTCGCCATGCCCATGATGATGTCGGGCATTCGCATTGCGGTCGTCATGATTATCGGCACGGCGACGCTCGCCGCGTTGATCGGCGGCGGCGGCCTGGGTACGTATATCCTCCTCGGAATCCAAACCAACAACGACGCGGCGCTCATTGTAGGCGCGGTGCTCTCGGCGGCACTCGCCCTACTGGCAAGTGGTCTCATCAAGTGGCTGTCAAAGCTTCCTCTCAAAAAGTTGGGCATCGGCGTCGTGGCGCTCGCGGTCATCCTGGCGGGCTTGGGAATCGGCACTTCTGTGGCATCGCACGTGGCCACCGGGCAGAAGGAAACCGTCGTCATCGCCGGAAAGATGGGTGGTGAGCCGGAAATATTGATCAATATGTACAAGGATTTGATCGAGACGGCGGATCCCAATGTCACAGTGGAGCTCAAGCCCAATTTTGGCGGCACGAGTTTTCTGTTCAAGGCGCTCAAATCGGGAAAGATCGACGTATACCCTGAGTTCACGGGCACGGTTCTGCAATCGCTGGTGACCGATTCCTCGGGCAAGACGGGCACGGTGAAAGTTTCACACGACCCTGAAACTGCGTACAAGGACGCTGCAGCGGGACTCAAGCAGCAGTTCGACATGAAATATCTCAGGCCCATGAAGTACGAAAACACATATGCGCTGGCAGTGCGTGCGTCAGACGCGCGCAAATACGACCTTGAGACGACTGAGGATCTCGCTCAGATCTCCCAGAGCTTCTCCGCTGCCTTCGATCCCGATTTCTATCAACAGTCCGATGGCTACCCAGGGCTGCAGAAGGCATACGGCCTGCAATTTTCCTCGGTGCGCACCATGGAACCGTCGTTGCGCTACGAGGCGCTCGCCGACAACAAAATCGATGCCACGGATGCTTACACCACCGATCCGCAGGTGAAGCAATACAATCTGAAGCTTCTCAAGGACACGAAGTCGTTCTTCCCTCCGTACCAGGGCGCACCGCTGATGAGCGCTTCATTTGCTTCGGCTCACCCCGAGGTGGTCGCGGCTCTCAACAAGCTGGCTGGCAAGATCTCGGACGAGGACATGCAGACCATGAACTACCGGGTCACCGTGCAACACGAGAAGGCGGCCACCGTTGCGCAGGATTATTTGAGCAAGCACGGGCTGGTTTAAAAAATAGGTGTTCAAATTCACTTTCAGTGCCTCTATGCGTATCTCGTTGGGTGCGCATATGTGTTATCCAAGGGGACTTATTTCGCGTAGAATATAGGTATGAGTGACGATGATGACTCTCATCCCAAGATTGCAATAGTCGACAATGATCCGCTGACACTGCGGACGCTGACTGAGGCCATGCCGAGAATCATCAAGCACGGTACGGTCATCTGGTCTGCCCTCGATGGTGCGGCTGCAGTGCGGCAGTGCAGTGAGCCTGACAAAGTTCCCAGTATCCTGCTCGTCGATATTTCACTTAATTCCATGACAGGTATGGATGTGTGCCGTGCGATTCGTTTGGTTAACGGCACTCTTCCGATTCTACTTATCACTGCTTTTCCACTTGAGCGTTATATTCGAGCGGCTTGTGATGCGGGTGCTCAGGGAATTGTGGGCAAAGCGGATGTGAAAACATTGCGTTGCGCGGTCTGTACTTTGCTGAAAGGCGGAGTGTGGGGTTCGGTGGACGCCACGCATGAGGGTCCAATGCCAAGTTTTGAGGTTCCTGCCATAGCTTTTATTCGACTGCGACGAGAGTACATCGAGCAAAGTGAGACTCATACAGTGGAGTTGTCTGCCCACGAGGCTCGCGTTTTAGAGTTGTGTGCTCAGGGACTTTCTCTGACTTCCGTCGCTCGTGAGTTTCATGTCACTCCTTCGACTGCGCGTACGCTCGCTAAGCGTGCTCGCCAGAAGCTAGGTGCTACAAGCCTGAGCCAAGCGGTGGTGTTATGGATGAAGAGTCAGGAGAGATGGTGAATATGATTCGTGCCATTCAAGTGAATCGAGCAAATCGATCCTCTGGATGGGGATGGCTCATGCATCGTCGAGGAATTATTTTAGGCGAGATGGTTGCGTTGATCCTCACTATTATCGAGATTGCTGAAGTTCGCACATGGGAAGTACAAGATGTAGTTGATGCGGTGATTCAATGTGGTTTGATAGTGCTCGTTGTTCTGTTCCCACGAACCTGCTCGGTAGGAATCATTGCCCAGTATGTGGTGACAAGCCTTTATCCACATGAATATGCGATTAGCGGATTATATGGTTTGTGGCTGGCTTTGGTGCTTGTGGGATACTTTTTTCCTGCTGTTATCTCATCCATCCTCTTTCTTATTGCGCCGATGGCGCTGGCAGTTAGTACATTTTTTTCGCCTACAAATAATTTGAATCCAGAAGGAAAGATTGGTCTTTCGTCCTTTTTCTTCGGCTTTTATTTTCTTGGCCTCATATTTCGACGACATGAGATTAAACAGAAAAATCAGGGTGAGGCTGCTAGGACCAAACTGATTGAACAAGAAAATTTGCGCTTGAAACGTGACAACATTTTGGCAATTGAGCTACATGATTCACTTGCAGGAGGACTGAGCTCGATAGCTTTGAGAAGCGAGATGCGAAAAGACGATGATAAGGACTTTAAAGAGATTCATTTGAACTCGCTCGATTTGCTGAATGAGGTTCATAAGATCCTGGATATATTGGCACAGCCCGAAGTTGGGCATGTGATAGGTCGGCAGCAAAAGTCAGTGAAATCTACGGCGGTTGCGCTTGAGAGTCTTTTGCACTCTCATGGTTTTAGCGGTTCTATCAGCGTTAATGTGCGCGAAAGTGAAATTAATCCTGAGCTTGTGTCATTCGTGAATAATCTTCTGGGGGAGTTGACTAGGAACATCGAGCGTTATTCCTCCCCAGTGCTTGGTGAGTATGCTATATCCGTTCGATTCGGAGAAGAATCTATACAGATACGGGCAACGAATCCAGTATCAACCGAGTATCAAACGAAGAATGGCTTCTTTAAATTTCGTACCGGTAAAGGATTGATGCTCTACAGCCGTCGTGCAGAGTCTCTAAACGGGTCTTTGACATATGGAATAAACGGCGACTCCTGGTTCTTGTCAGCTGTGTTACCCCTTGAGAGCTAGGACTTCTTACCGCAAAGCCAGCTCAAGAAAGCGGGACATTCAAAACGTGTCATCATGCTTGTTTCCGTGACAACTGTACTTTTTTGAGAAGCGTTTGGTGTAGTCGTAATAATTCCGGGTAACAGCGATAACGATGCGCCTAGAAAAAAAATAATCAGATTCTTCATACGAACTCCAATCAGTGTTTGTGCTTTATATGATAAAAAAAAACGGTTTTCGATCTTTCGTCCATGTAAACGTCCGTTGACAACACAACCATCTACGAGCCTGTGTGCCTGTACCTTTTCAGTGAAGTATGAAGCTGTCCGATATTTGATTGGGACCGAAGGTGAGTTCTCCAATCTTCAAACCGGATGGATTATGGAAAGAAAGGTGGTATGAATAATGAGTACCGAATACAAGACGACGAGGTCTTTGAAAGGTTTGCGCCGACTCTATCGCGTTTTATTGGATCTTTGTTGAGTATTGGAATGATGCTTACCGTCATGCTAGTTGCGCCATCGGCCAACGCTGCTGAGCTTGCTCCAGGTGGTCTTCAAGCTGACTCTGCTTCAGCTCAACAGATTGAGCAAGCGACGAAAGATATTTTTACAAAAGTCATTGTCAAAGATGCAGCGACCGGAACTTATAAGATCGACGCTAATGCTCGTGAACAATATGCGCCGGGCGCCTCTGCGGAGCAGCTCAAGGGTCTTGCGGATTTTCTTGCATACAACGATCAAACTGGTGCGGTCCGTTTCCGTGAAGCGAGGAATTGGGGCGCGTATGCGCTTTGTGTGTTAGGAGGAGCTACGGGCTTTGGCAACATCAAAAAAGCAGTAAAGAATATAAATTGGACAACGATCGGAGAATGGATTGCAGCTCGTAACTGGGGAGCTCTCGGAAGTCTTCTCGGGAAAGTTGTGTCTGCTGTGGCGAAGTTCACCGGAACAAAGTTGACCGTTGCAGCATTGATTGCCTCTATTGCCTGGTATGCGGTGAAGTGCTGGGGCGTATGAATTGGTGCTAGCCAGTTGAGTTTTCTCCCATCTTCTTCGTCTTATTTGGGAGAAAACTCACTTAAATAATGGACATCGTGGTCCAGATCGAAGGAATTATGTCACAGGATAAAAGTGAAAGTACGGGGTTCTGGAGTGGCAAGGTTGTCACTACTATTTTGGAGATTCTCGTTCTTTTCGTTATTGGTGCTGTACTTGGCGCAGGTATTGGAGCAATTTACTGCATAACTATGCAGGATTTCTCGAGCTTCTTTTATTTTGTGATCGGCGTTCCCATAATCTTGATTCTTCACGTATATATCTGGTCATTCTTAGAAAAGCATTTGACGACATATCGGAAAAATGGGGCTAGGCCGCCCTTTTACAAAGACTCGACTGTGCTTGGAGAAGTTATCGATTGGGGCATGATGGTTACATTCATGACTGTAGCCACCTTGCCGAGAGGTCGCTACTGGCTCGTACCGCTAGGAATTCTTTTTACAACAGTGGTAATTGGTATCGGTTGCCTCGTCGATCGGCGAAAATTTTGGAAGAAAGCGGATCGCTCCGGAGGCAGCGGAGTACCGGGCGGAGGGAAATCTTCGGAGGGCAAGGCCGGTTCCAGTGGAGATGGAGAGGATAGCAGCGACGGCGATATTGACGAAGACGAGATTCAGATGCCGTACTACACTCCCGAAATTTGGATGTGAAAAATGCTGTGCAAGAGCAAGTGAGTCCACGTACATTCTTGAGCAAAAAAACTCGAGAAAATGTGCGTGGACTCACCTACTCTCGCATGGGCTACAGGAATGGGATCATGCCCTTTTCAGTGCAGCAGTTAGTGCAGACTCACCACAACGGCTCAACGGATGGCGCAATGAATTCGTCGTAAACTTCCTCGACGGCCTTCATCTGCTCAGCAGTTAGAGGCGGAAGCTGTGCAGCTTCCACGTTCCTCGTGATCTGGTCGTGACGGCTCGCACCGGGAATGACCACGCTGACGGCGTCGTTCATGAGAATCCACCGCAGCGCGATCGGCGCGAGATTTTCAGTTCCGAAGATCTTCTTGAGTTCGTCGACTGCGCGAAGTCCCAAGTCAAAATCGACTCCGGAGAAGGTTTCGCCCTTGTCGAACTCCTCGCCGTTACGGTTTGTGGTGCGGTGATCGGCTGCACCAAAGGTGGTGTTCTGCGTGTACTTGCCGCTGAGCAGACCGGAGGCCAACGGCACGCGCACAATGATGCCCACGTCGTTCTTCTTGGCAACCGGGAACAGCTCACGCTCAGGCTTCAAACGGAACATGTTGTAGATGACCTCGATGGCCGACACGTTGTAGTCCATCGCAGCAAGGCCTTCGCTGACTTTCTCCACGGAGACGCCGTAGCTTGCGAGTTTGCCCTTTTCCACCATGGAATCGAGCCACGCAAAAATATCGTCACGTTGATACACGGGGGTTGGTGGGCAATGCAGCAGAATCATGTCGAGGCGATCCAGCTGCAAACGACGCAGCGAATCGTCAAGATACTTCTCGAGTGCAGCAGGCTGGTACATGTCAGCGGTGTGCGGATCGAGCTGGCGTCCGCATTTTGAAGTGATCCAGGGACGGTTGCTCGCGGCGTCACCGTCGAACGGGGAGGTGGCGTCTGGGAAACGGCCTTTAAGGAATTCGCCGATAGCGGTCTCCGACTGAGTGTCGTTATATACATCTGCCGTATCGATGAAAGTGATGCCATTATCGACGGCGGCGTCGAGGGTGGCGTGTGCCTCCTCGGGATTGAAGGGACTGCCCCATTTGGCACCGAGCTGCCAGGTGCCGAGCCCGATTTCCGAAATGTGAGCGCCGGTTTTTCCCAGTGTTCGTTTCTTCATCTCATCCTCCTGTGTGAATGCTTCCTCAAGCTTAGCGGAGCGAAGGAGGCTGAGCGTCACAGTAGCGGAGATTGGCGGCATACGAGAGCGAAGGGGAGAGGGTGCGCACGGCAGAATGAGTACGATGTGGCCCTCGAAAGTGAAACTAGGCCCTCGAAAGTGGATTCATCACTTCGAAAGGAACAACCCCCTTTTATACGACGGTATTTTCGGCATTTCGACGCTGTCATTTCACGGGAAAAGTGCGTGGCTACTTGGCTGCAGTACCTTTCGAGGAGGTGGAGTCACTTTCGGAGGGGCGAATTCACTTTCGAGAAGATGGGTTCACTTTCGAGAGGGGAGGGGCTGAGATGAAAGGGGAATGGGGAGGAGATGGGGGTAGCGAGGAGGAGATAATGGGGAAAAGAAGGATGGAGATCGCGTTTGATAACGCGATCCGCTTCTATGTTCTGTCTGGCACATCTGAGAGACTGAGAAGACGTCAAAAACACAATTAAACAGGGAGTGACAGTGACTCAAGTGAAGGATTTCAAAGAGGCAGGCTTTGGCTCGGTCCTCGATGAACTCGAGTGGCGAGGTCTTATCGCGCAGTCGACCGATAGGGAACAATTGCGTCAGGCACTTGAGGGAGATCCGATTAGCTATTATTGCGGCTTCGATCCCACCGCTGCCTCCATTCATATTGGTAATCTCGTTCAGGTCCTCGTGCTGCGTCACTTGCAGGCAGCGGGACACCATCCCATCGTTCTCGTCGGCGGAGCGACCGGCCTCATTGGAGACCCTCGCCAATCGGGAGAGCGTGTTCTCAATCCCAAGGAAACTGTGTCGAAGTGGGCGGACCGTCTGAAGAGCCAGATCGGCCGCTTCCTCGAAACTGAAGGCTCCAATCCCGTTCGCTTCGTCAGCAACTACGACTGGACCGCTTCAATGTCGGTCATCGATTTCCTGCGCGACGTGGGTAAGAACTTCCGTCTGGGAACCATGCTCGCCAAAGATACGGTGGCGCGGCGTCTCAACTCAGACGAAGGCATCTCCTTTACGGAGTTCAGCTATCAGGTGTTGCAGGGCAACGATTTCCTTCATCTCTTCGATGAATTTGGCGTGGTCCTCGAAACTGGCGGCAATGACCAATGGGGCAACCTCACTTCCGGTCTGGACCTCATCAAGAAGGTGCGTGGCAAGAACGTCAACGTCATGACCAGCCCGATTATCACGGACTCGCAGGGGAAGAAGTTCGGCAAGTCTGAGGGTGGCGCCATTTGGCTTGATCCCACCATGTACAGCCCGTACCGCTTCTATCAGTTCTGGTTCAATCAGCCTGACGATCAGGTCGTCAAGTTGTTGAAATACTTTACTTTCTTGTCGAAGTCTGAGATCGAGGAACTCGAGAAGAGCCAGCAGGAGAATCCCGGAGCTCGAGAGGCGCAGAAGGCTTTGGCGTACGAGGTGACGAGTTTCGTGCACGGTCAGCAGGCGACCGAGCAGGCGATTGCCGCCGCCGCAGCTCTGTTTGGCAGGGGTGAACTCTCTGAAATCGAAGGGGCTACACTTGAGGCTGCACTCGAAGGGTTGAAGACCGTCTCTCATGACGATGGTTCAAAGTCCTTCGCCCAGGCACAGGCCGGAGAGCGAGTGGTGGAAGCCGCCGTCGCAGCGGGCCTGTTCACATCAATCTCGCAAGCACGCAAAGCCATCGCACAAGGTGGCGTGTACGTCAACAACAATCGTGTCGAGGACGCAGAGGCGGAACTCGGCGACAATGACTTCCTCCAGAATCGTTTCGTGCTGATTCGCCGAGGGAAGAAATCACTAGGGGCTTTGGAGGCAACAGCATGAGCGAAGATTCACATTCGCACAATCGTTCACACGGTGATGCGCGCGGACATTCCGGCGGATACCGCGGAGGGAACCGCTCCGGCGGCGGACGTTCGTACGGTCACGGTGGCGGTTCGGGGCGTAATTTCCACCGTGATGGTGACGGTGAGCATCGCAGCTATCAGCGCCGTGACGGCGAGCGTAACGATCGCAGGGATTACGGTGACCGGCGCGGCAGCAACGACCGCGGAGGTAGAGATTTCCACCGTGACGGGGATCGTCCGTATCGCAAGAATTTCCACCATGACGATGACCGTCGCGGCGGTGACCGCAGGGGTTACGGCAATCGCGGAGGAGACGGCGATCGTGATCGCAGAGGTTACGGCGACCGTCGTAACGACGACCGTGGTGGTTTCCACAAGGGTTATGGGCACCGTGACGATCGCGGAGATCGTCGCAATGATTTCCACA
>JALCOX010000018.1 GCA_022649925.1 Bifidobacteriaceae bacterium
TGTCGCCGGAGAACGGAAGGATCTTGGTGCGACGGTCATCGCCGTACTTGTCGACGATCTCATCGAGTTCGTCGCCCACGATGGTGCGCTGACGTTCCGGGCTCGCCAGAATGTCGTCGTAATCGGCGATCTTCTTCATGAGATCGTTGTGTTCGTCGAGGATCTTCTCGCGCTCGAGGGCCGCAAGACGACGCAGCTGCATGGCCAGAATCGCGTCTGCCTGCACCTGGTCGACGTCGAGCAGCTCCATCAGGCCCGTGCGCGCAGTGTCAACATCCTTGGATGCACGGATGAGGGCGATGACCTCTTCGATCATGTCGAGAGCCTTCAGATATCCCTGAAGGATATGGTCGCGCTCCTCGGCTTCACGCTTCAAATACTCGGTGCGCCGACGCACGACGTCGAGCTGATGGCGGACCCAGTGACGAATGAACGCATCGATGGAG
This sequence comes from Bifidobacteriaceae bacterium, assembly GCA_022649925.1. Lineage (GTDB taxonomy): Bacteria > Actinomycetota > Actinomycetes > Actinomycetales > Bifidobacteriaceae > JALCQC01. The sequence continues at coordinate 447 of JALCOX010000018.1, forward strand.
AGCGTGCGGGGCACGCCGTCGACGAGTGCGAGCATGTTGGCACCGAAGGTCTGCTGCAGCTGCGAATGCTTATACAGGTTGTTGAGAACGACCTTGGGTACGGCGTCGCGCTTGAGGACGAGCACCAGGCGCTGGCCGGTTCGGCCTGAGGTCTCGTCGCGCATGTCCGCGATACCGTTGATCTTTCCGTCGCGCACGGCCTCACGAATTGAGGTGACGAGCTTGTCAGGATTGACTTGGTAAGGCAGCTCGGTGACTACGAGGCACATGCGTCCACGGATTTCCTCCGTGTTGACAACCGCGCGCATGGTGATGAGACCACGGCCAGTGCGGTAGGCCTGCTCGATGCCCTTGTGCCCCAGAATCGTTGCACCGGTTGGGAAATCGGGTCCCTTGATGATGCGGATGAGATTTTCAAGGAGTTCCTCGCGGGAGGCTTCTGGGTGATTGAGTGCCCAGTGGACGCCTTCAGAGACCTCGCGCATGTTGTGCGGAGGAATATTGGTGGCCATGCCGACCGCAATACCCGCGGAACCGTTGACGAGCAGATTCGGGAAGCGCGCCGGCAAAACCGTCGGCTCCTGAGTTTTTCCGTCGTAATTGGGGACGAAATCGACGGTGTCTTTGTCGATGTCGCGAACCATTTCCATCGCGAGCGGGGCCATGCGGCACTCGGTGTAACGCATTGCTGCCGCGGGGTCGTTGCCCGGGGAACCGAAATTGCCCTGACCGTCCACCAGCATGTAACGCATCGACCACGGCTGTGCCATACGCACCAAGGTGTCGTAGATGGCGGAATCGCCGTGGGGGTGGTACTTGCCCATCACGTCACCCACCACACGCGAGCACTTGTTATAACCCCTGTCGGGGCGATAGCCACCGTCGTACATGGCGTACACCACGCGGCGATGCACCGGCTTCATGCCGTCACGAATATCGGGAAGCGCGCGCTCCACAATGACCGAAATTGCGTACGCCAAGTAGGACTCGCGCATCTCGGTCTGGAGGTCAGTCTTCTGGACACGAGTACCGGGCAACAGGCCCTCGGAAGGACGGAGGGCCGCTTCGAGGCGGTTCTCCGGATTGTCATCCGAAGCGTTGATATTAGTAGTGTCGTTGTCGTCTGCCACTGTCATTCCTTCACTGATTTACAAGAATTCAAATTTTCAGAGGCTCTGTGGTGATGTTTCACGTGAAACATCACCACGAGCAGTCTTATGCGTCAATGAATCTTGCGTCGTTGGCGTTGCGCTGGATGAAGAGACGACGAGGTTCCACTTCGTCTCCCATCAGCATGGAGAAGGTGTCGTCGGCAGCAGCCGCATCTTCGATGTGAATCTGCTTGACGATGCGGTGATCAGGATCCATGGTCGTCTCCCACAGTTCCTGATACGTCATCTCACCGAGACCCTTGTAGCGCTGGATACCCTCGCCCTTGGGGAGTTGGCGGCCCGCTTCCTTACCTGCAGCCAGGGCCTTGTCTCGCTCGGCGTCGGTGTAGACGTAATCCTGATCGCCCTTGGTCCACTTGAGGCGATACAGCGGAGGCATTGCCACGTAAACGTAACCGGCGGTGATCATCGGTCGCATGTAGCGGAAGAACAGCGTCAGAATCAGCGTTGCGATGTGAGCGCCGTCGACATCTGCATCCGCCATGATGATGATCTTGTGATACCGAGCCTTGGAAATGTCGAAGTCCTCGCCGTAACCCGCACCGATGGCGGTGATGAGCGACTCGATGGTATCCGACTTCATCATGCGGTCGAAGGAGGCGCGCTCCGTGTTGAGGATCTTGCCACGCAATGGGAGAATTGCCTGAATCTCCGGGTTACGACCCTGGATTGCGGAGCCACCTGCGGAGTCACCCTCCACGATGAACAGCTCGCATTCGGCGGGATCGTTGGACTGGCAATCCTTCAGCTTGTCGGGCATGCCCGCGCTCTCAAAGATCGACTTGCGTCGCGTGGTCTCGCGTGCCTTCTTGGCGGCGATTCTGGCGCGAGAGGCCTCGATACCCTTCTGAATGATGGACTTCGCCTCACCCGGATGGGCGTCGAACCAGTCCCCCAGCTTGTCCGTCATCACGCGCTGGACGAAGGTCTTTGCCTCGGAATTACCGAGCTTGGTCTTGGTCTGGCCCTCGAACTGCGGGTTCGTCAGCTTCACCGACAAAACTGCGACGAGGCCTTCACGCACGTCGTCACCGGAGAGGTTGTCGTCCTTCTCCTTCAAGATTCCCTTGTCGCGCGCGTAGCGATTGATGAGACCCGTCAGAGCGGCGCGGAATCCCTCTTCGTGAGTTCCGCCCTCGGTGGTTGTAATGGTGTTGGCAAAGGTGCGCACCGTCTCCGAATACGACGTCGTCCACTGCAGGGCAACCTCAGCCGAAATGCCAATCTTGACGTCTTCCGCCGCAAAGTCGACGATCTCGTCAACGACAGGCGTCGCATGCTTGGTGGTGACCAAGTGGTGCACGTAGTCCTTGATTCCCTCGTCGTATTGATACGTCACAGAGTTGGCGAGCTCGCTGACAACGTCGTCACCGTCAGAAGCAATCTCGTCTTCTTGAGAGGTTGGATTGCGCATGTCGGTGAGCGAAATACGCAGGCCCTTGTTGAGGAAGGCCGTCTGTTGGAAGCGCGTGCGCAGCGTTTCGTAGTCGTAATTCGTGGTCTCAAAGATCGCAGGATCCGCCCAGAAGGTAACGGAAGTACCGGTATCCTCGGGATCCTCGAGCGGTTCGCCCTTCTTCAGAGGAGCAACCGGTCTCTGATCCTTAAAGGTCTGTGTCCACACGAAGCCATGGCTGTGCACTTCAATGTCGACGCGAGTCGACAAAGCGTTGACCACCGAAATACCCACGCCGTGCAGACCACCGGAAACGGCGTAACCGCCACCGCCGAACTTGCCACCCGCGTGCAGTTTGGTCATCACGACCTCGACGCCCGACTTACCTTCTCCTGGCACCTCGTCAACGGGGATTCCTCGCCCGTCGTCAACCACCCGAATGCCCCCATCTTCCAAGATGGTGACCTCAATGTGGCTCGCGTAGCCGGCCAGCGCCTCGTCAACCGAGTTGTCGACGATTTCGTACACCAAGTGGTGCAGACCGCGCGGCCCGGTAGAACCGATATACATACCCGGCCTGATGCGAACAGCTTCAAGTCCCTCGAGGACCTTCAAATCCGAAGCGTTGTAGTGCCCCGGAGACATGGTTGAGTTGAGTTCGCCATCCGCCAGATCGTCCTGGTCGATGAGATCGTCCGCAGACTGATCGACTCCTTCATTTTCGGGGGTCATCGACTCGTCGTTGTTTTGGGCCACTCGAGCCTTTCCTTTCCGTGAGCGACAGCTTCCCTCCAACATTTCCAATTAATTGGCTGAATACACCAGCCGAGAAATGCCTCTAGAAGCAAATTAATCGCACCGTCAACAAGCTATTTCCGATATAGGTATAAGGATACTAGGAAAGGGGGACTTTCGGGGGTTAAAATCGGCTTATTTTGAAGCTAGCGTAAAGCTCTTTACTCTTATCCCCACGTGTCTCTTGGGCCGCGCCCCGGAACGGAATATTTTCCCCTCTTAAACGTGTATGAATTCGGTCCTTTTACAGTGATCGTGCTCACTTCCATCGGCGCCAACCGCTGCGAAATAACTTTTTTAAGTCGCGGAATCATATAGGTGAGTTGGGTCGACCACACAGTAGACGTCGCACGAATCACGAGTTCACCCTCGCTGAAGGACACAATGCGCGTGTGACGGGCGATGGTCTCCCCCACAATGTCATTCCAATGCGTTGCCAAATCCGCGGTCTTGAGATGAGGCACCCAGTCGTTCTGCCGCGCGAGCTGAGCGAAAACCGACTTTGCCGCCTGGGGATCGCGACCCGGCTTGCCAAAGTTATTCCATGCCTGCTCCGCATCCTCCACGCGCTTGGTGCGCGAAATGAAGCGACGAATGTATCTCCGTGCCACCAGCTGCGGCAACTTCCGCTCATCGAGCTTGAGCGCAACCACGGCTGGTACGTTCATTGACTTAGCAGATGTCACGTCCTCAGTCCTTCTTCGAGTCCGCGACACCGCGCTCCGGCATCAAACTCGCCAACATTGCTTCTGGGCTTTCGCCAGCGCTGCGCGCCGCAATCTCCTCGACGTCAATCAGCGTGCTGCCGTCCACAGGCGGAATATCGCTGTGCGCGGCGACCGTAATAAAAACCTGCTGCTGATGGGCCGCAAAGTCGAGAATCTGGTGACGTCGCGACTCATCGAGCTGAGCAAACACGTCGTCGAGCACGAGAATCGGGGCGTCCTGCTGCGAGAGATAGTCGAACTGCGCCATTTTCAACGCCAACCCGACCGTCCACAACTCACCGTTCGACGCGAATTCACGGGCCGGCTCACCGTCGAGTGTGATGAGAACATCGTCTCGGTGAGGACCGATGAGATTGCTCCCCCGCGTCACCTCCCCTGGGTAAATACGCTGAAAATGCTGGGCTATGAGCTGTTTGGTGGGATCCGGTTCGCCGTCGTCCCGTGCATCTTCGAGAGCCTCAGCGAAGGAAGGTTCATACGCGATTTCGGCCACACCGTTATCGTCGGAGAGCTCCGAGTAGAGGCGCGTGAAGCTCCCCGCAAGCCTGCGGAGAACCTCGGCCCGGCGCTGTGTTATTTCAACGCCCACATCGATGAACTGCGAGGTCCACACTTCAAGCTCGCTCAACGTCATGGACCGTGCATCGAACGCGGAAGGCTGACTTTCGGAGGACTCCGGTTGACCAGCGAAATCCGCCAATCGCTTGAGGACTGCGGTCCGCTGCTTCGCAATCTGGCGGAACCTCTGCACCAGGGCGTAGTAATCGGGGAACATCATGGTAGCGGTTGAGTCCAGGAATGACCGCCGCTGCGAGGGGTCGCCCGACACGAGCTGCTGGTCTCGAGGACTGAAAAACACCACTTTCAGCTGACCTGCAATGTCTCTGAAATAACGCGAAGGCCCGGAATCCACGCGGGAACGCACCGCACCTCGTTGTGGGATCGTCACTTCGAGCGTGCGCTGCTGCTCCGATCCAAGATCGTGGTCACCGTCGGAAGCACGACTCTCAGCTGCGACGTCCTCCCCCACGTGCGTCACGTTTGCGCGAATAGTCGCCTTGTGCTCGCCACGTTGAACCAAGAACTTTGAGGCACTAGCACGATGACTCGTTCCGCTCGCCAAGAATTCGATGGCCTCAACGACATTGGTTTTCCCAATTCCGTTTTTCCCCACGAGAACGTTGATTCCAGGGGCGAAATCGAACACGACGTGAGACCACGACCGGAAGTTATCCAGTGCAAGTCTCGTGACCCTAAAAACCATTGTTCACAACCATTGTCTCAGTCGAGCATCCCCTCAGCGTTCGCTCAGTTAGTGAAGCGCATCGGCACCAGGAGGTAGCGATATGCCAACGATTCCTCGTCGTCCTTCTCCTGCTGACCGTTGAACTCAACAGCCTTGACCGCCGTGGTCATTTTGATGCGAACGAAGGGCTCACTGATCGCAGTCAAGCCATCGAGCAAGTACGCAGGGTTGAAAGCAACCGTGATTGGTTCTCCATCGAGGTCGACGGCGATCGTTTCGGAAGCCTGCGACTCGTCCGCCGTTCCTGCGGAAAGCTTGACCTCGTCCTTCGTGAATTCCATGCGAATGGGGGCGTTGCGTTCGGCGACGAGCGAGACTCGGCGAAGCGCATCGATGAGTTCCTGGCGCTCGAGGACCACGTGAATGGGATATTCGTCGGCGAAAAGCCTGTCGACAGTGGGGAATTCGCCGTCGATGAGCTGAGCAGTTGAAACTCTGCCGGCGTTGTCAAAGCTCATGAGGTTGCGCGACTGTGGATCGAATCCAACGATGACGTTCTGGGCGGTGTCGATGGAACGGGAGACATCGCGCAAAATTGAACCGCGAATGAGTGCCGTCGCGTCCAGAGCCGGATCAGACGGCGACCAATTAAAAGTTGCACGGGACAGACGGAAGCGATCTGTCGAGGTGAGAACGACCGTGTCGCCAGCAAAAGAGACTTTGACGCCGGTGAGAACCGGACGATTTTCGTCGCGTGCGACAGCGACCGACGCCTGGTTCACTGCATCAATGAATGTTTTTCCATCGACGGAGCCCAATTTTGCTGGAATCTGAGGCAGATCCGGGTATTCGCTTTCAGGCATCAGCTGAAGGTTGAAGGAGGATTTGCCTGATTTGATGCTCAGACGGCTGCCCTCTGTGCTGAGGTAAGCGGTTTCAGCAGGAAGGGACTTTGCGATGTCGGCGAGGAGCTTGCCCAGAACAACGATTGTGCCCTCTTCGTCAACGCCCGCTTCGATGTGGTGTCGGGAGGAAACTTCGTAGTCGAAAGCCGAAAGTTGGAGTGCGCCTTCTGCGGCGTGAAGTTTGATGCCAGCGAGCACTGGCGTTGCGGGGCGGGAAGGAATAATTCTCGTTGCCCAAGCGACTGCATCAGCAAACGCGGCCGAGTTGATCTCTACTTTCATGAGTCCTCCGTTTCAAGTGTTCCCAAGTTTAGCCGGTGCACCTGAAGTTGTTTGACTCCTCTTCAGCTAAAGAAGGTGACAACTGATTAAAGTAAGTTTTCGTTTCGTCTTCGTCATAGGCTCTGTGGATTTGTGAATAACTCGGTGAACACAAGTGATGACACCGTTTTCAAGATTTTATGAATTGTGGATAACTTGCCAATGAACTGTGCATAACTAGGTGAGTTATCCACAGGCGCCGCGGTAGGCCCGCAATTATCCACATTCTGAGGTGTGTCGCGCACAGAAGTTCAACAAAGCATCCACAGAATCTTGTGAGTTATGCACAGGCAAAGCCCATACCTGTGGAAAACACTGTGGATAACTCAAGGAAATCGGAGCCGCCCGAAGACACAGTACGGCCATGAAAAAAGCACGACCAACCTGTTCGGGTGGTCGCTGGGGAGGGTACAGCTTCTATGGGTCCTTTTATGAGTCCATTCGCTGCTTGAGCTTGGACGTCAGCTCGTTCACATAGTTATAGACTTCGCGCTTCTCAGACATCTCTGAAGAGATCTTTTGATAGGCGTGAATGACGGTCGTATGGTCGCGTCCGCCGAAGATCTCACCGATTGAGGTCAACGAGAGGCCCGTCATCTCGCGACAGATATACATGGCCACCTGGCGCGCCAGAGCGATGTTTTTGGATCGCCTCGATGAAACGAGGTCGTCGAAGGTGAGTTGGAAATAGGCCGAGGTCTGCGAAATGATGTCCGTGGGCGTTACTTGTACGTCGGAGACGAAGTAATCCTGCAGCGTCTGTTCGGCCAGTGCAGTCGTCACCGGCTGCTTGTTGAGACTCGCCATGGCAACCACTCGCGTGAGTGCACCCTCGAGCTCTCTGATGTTGTCTGTCACCTGTTGGGCGATGAGGTCGAGGACTTCCATCGGCACGTCCATCTTCAGCTTGCTGGTGGAGGCCTTCATGCGCAGAATCGCGATACGAGTCTCTTGATTCGGTGGCTGAACGTCGACCGTGAGTCCCATCTCGAATCGAGAGATAAGGCGCTGCTCAAAGCCCTGGAGGAGCTTTGGAGCCACATCGGAGGCAACGACGATCTGTTTGTTGGCGTTGTAGAGGGCATTGAACGTGTGGAAGAAGGTTTCCATCGTCCCGGTCTTGCCGCCGAGGAACTGAATATCGTCGATGAGAAGCAGGTCGACCTCTCTGTAGCGCCGGTTGAACTCCGCGATTTCACCGTCGTTGCCGGCACCCTCCTTGACCGCCTCGATGAATTCATTGGTGAATTCCTCGGAGTTGACGTACCTGACAGTGAGGTCAGGGTAGAGGTTGAGCGCGTAGTTACCGATGGCGTTGAGAAGGTGGGTTTTGCCCAGTCCCGAGCCCCCGTAAATGAAGAGGGGGTTGTAGGAATTTCCGGGTGCCTCGGACACCGCGAAGGCCGCGGCGCGTGCGAACCGGTTTGACTCGCCGGGGACGAAGTTGTCGAACGTTGCGTCCTTGTTGAGGTGTGACTTTTCGTCGCGATGGAAGGGAATCTCGCCCTGCTGCCCGTTTTTCTTTGCGGGTGATGTGTCAGTGGCGCCAGCGGCTGAGTCCGGCTGCTGCACGTCTTTTTTGAGGTCCGTGTGCGCAAGGAGATCGTCGTCGCCGACCGTACCGAAGCCCTGGAGGACGTCTTGTGTTGCGTGAGGATGTGCAGGGGATTGCTGCTCGTGCGGTGGCATGGCCTGCTCGGTGGCTTGCGGAACCTGTTCCTGCTGCGGTTCTGGTTCTTCTGCGGGTGCAGTGCCTGCAGTGTCAGCGGTGTCTGAGGATTCGGATTCTTCCTGTTTTGATTTGGAGGAATCAATCTTGATGACAAAATTCATTGACCGACCCGCAGCCTGCGACAGGGCCGACTGCACCTGCTCGTCGAACTGGTTCTCGATGGCAACGCGGGTGAAATCGTTGGAGGCGACGAGAACGATCATCGAGTCGAAGACCATGGACGGCGTGATGTCTTTGATAATGCTGCGGTCACGAACGCTCAGTTTCGGGTTCTGTGTCATGAGCGCATAGGCTGAGTCCCATAAAATCTGTGCCTCAGACCCTGAAGTTGGCATATCCGCGCCCATTTCTCTCCTCTGACGAACGACTTGAAGAATGCATTCATTTGTATACGTCGGCTCAGACAAGTTATCCACAGGCTGGGGCGCTGCAAATACTTGAATGTGAATAACATTTGTGTGATTTTGTGAATAACATGCCTGTAATTTGTGGCACTTTGAACACATTGTGGCGCGGTTTTATGGACATCTCGGCGCTCACTTTTGACTCTGCCCCCGGAAGTGTGTAATTTAGTAGGGCTTGACTCATGAGGAGCCATGGGTCGCCATGGCCAAATACGGGAGCACGTGAATATGAAGAGAACATTCCAGCCGAACAACCGTCGCCGTCACATGAAGCACGGATTCCGTCTTCGCATGCGTACGCGCGCGGGCCGCGCCACCATCAACCGCCGTCGCGCCAAGGGCCGTAAGTCTCTGGCTGCCTGAGCCACCAGAAGTACAGGTGGAACGGCTGAGAAATCATTCTGAATTCGTGGGCGTTCTACGCCTGCGAAACAGGGTGACGAGCGCTGATATCGTAGCGCATTACGCATTGCCGCATCAGCGCGCACGATATTCTCGGTCGCTGATGGAGGCTTCTGCGGACAATGCGCCTGTCTCGCGTCTCGGACTTGCCGTTTCCAAGTCGGTCGGAAATGCTGTGACAAGAAATGCAGTGAAGCGTCGTTTCAGAGTTTTGGCACGACGCTATGAAGCGTACCTGCCCGAGGGTTCAGACGTCGTGCTGCGAGCCCGCCCCACAGCGGCTTCGGCAGATTTCTCAGCGCTGGATGAGCAGGTCCAGCGCCTGTTCACCAAGATTTCGCAACGAGGCCTCACGGTGAAACCACAAGAAAAGACGCCGAGCGCATGACAGCCAAAAAGTCCCTATCGCTACGCGCGATCTCGTGGTATCAGCGCACTGTCTCCCCGCTTTTTCCCGCACGGTGCAAGTACTATCCCTCCTGCTCGCGCTACACCGCGAGCGCTATCCAACGGTTCGGCGCTTTCCGCGGCATCCTTCTCGGATCGCTCCGCCTGCTTCGATGCCAGCCCTGGGTTGACGGGGGAGTGGATGATGTGCCCGAGAAATTCTCACTCTTCTATCGCTTTGCGTGGTCTTCGGCACACACAGAGCCACAAACTGCGCCCATCATCGCGTTGGGACGTCACGCAGCAACTGATTTTTCATCTGTAGACATCTCACACATCGACAATTCGCACCAGGAGTTCGCCCGACAATGAACAGCATCATCAACTTCTTCTACTCCCTGCTGTACCCCCTGGAGTGGCTGATCTCGTGGGTCGTGTACTTCTTCCATAAGGTCTTTGTCTTCATCGGCATGCAAGACGGTCCGGGCTTCGCCTGGTGCTTGAGCATCATCTTCCTGACGTTCTTTGTGCGCGCCTGCATCTTCCCGCTCTTCATGCGTCAGATGCATTCGATGCGCCGCATGCAGGCAATTCAGCCCGAGCTGCAGAAGATTCAGCGCAAGTATAAAGGTAAGACTGATCCGCCGTCGCGCGAGGCTATGCAGCGCGAAACCATGAAGCTGTACCAAGACAACCACGCGAATCCCATGGGATCGTGCCTTCCGTCCGTAATTCAGGCGCCTGTCTTCATGTCGCTGTTCAACGTGCTGCGGATGCTGAGCACCATCGCGAGCGGCAAGTCGGATCCCATCGGCGCCTTCACCAAGGACGTGGCACACGACATTGAGCAGACGTGGTTCTTCAACGTCAAGCTTTCGGACATCTTCACTACAGCTCAAGGCGGGGCGCGAGTAACCATCGGCATCTTCGTCATCCTCATGTGCCTGACGATGTTCTACATGCAGTTCCACAACGTGCGTCACAACATTCCGCGCGCCTCGATGGAGGGCTCGCAGTACCAGATGCAGAAGATGATGGCCTACGTGTTCCCGGTCATGTACATCTTCTCCGGCGCCGTGATGCCGTTCGGCGTGCTGCTGTACTGGCTGACCAACAACCTGTGGACCCTGGGCCAGTCGTTCTGGCAGATCTATCGCTTCCCGACCCCGGGTTCCCCCGCGGCAGAGCAGAAGGAAGTCCGCGACCGCAAGAAGGAGGAGGCCCGTCGCCAGCGCGAGGGTCTGCCGTCCCTGGAAGAGGAAGCGCTCGAAAAGGCCAAGGAAGAGGCGGAAAGGCGCTCCGAGAGGGGTTCATATCAGCGCGCGCAACCACAACGTAAGAAGCGCAAGAAGAAGTAGGCGGGCAGAGAATACACTAGGAGTAGACGCAACAGCCGGCATTGTCGCCGGCGGGCGAACGAGCGAACGGAGCGAACATGTCAGAGCGTGACAATCCCACGGTTGAGCAGCTGAATGACGAGGCGGACATCGCCGCGGACTACCTGGAGGGACTTCTCGATATCGTCGATTACGAAGGCGACATCGAAATGGGCGTTCGCAACGGCCGCGCCGTGGTTCAGATCGTTGCCGATGACGACACCGACATCAAGAACCTCACCGGTAAGAACGGGGACATTGTAGAGGCTCTACAGCGCCTGACTCGCTTGGCGGTTCAGGAGAAGACGGGGGAGCGCTCGCACCTGATTCTCGACGTGGACGGTTACCTCAAGAACAAGCGTGAGGGCCTGCACGCGATTGCACTTGACGCCATTGAGCAGTGCCGTGAGCAGGGTGAGCCGGTCGATTTGCAGCCCATGAATTCCTTCGAGCGCAAGATTATTCACGACGTGGTGCGGGACGAGGGACTCAAGTCGCGCTCGCATGGTGAAGAACCGCATCGCTACGTGACCGTTTACCTGAAGGCGAAGGCCACGGCAAACGACGAAGATGATGAGTTCGACGACGATGGTGACAATGACTGATCCGGTTGGTGCGTCGGACAGTGTTCCATCTACGGTTGTAGACGAGCTTGAGGGCTCGCCTTTATTGGGGCAGGTTTTGGGTGACTCCTTACCCAAGCTCACCAGATTTCATGAGAAGTTGCGCGAGGAGGGCGAGATTCGAGGTCTCGTCGGACCGCGAGAGATGCCACGTCTCTGGGAGCGACATATTCTCAACTCGGCCGCACTCGCACCTTTCATAGCGGACGTGACAGGTGGTCGAAGGATGACGGTCGCCGATGTTGGCAGCGGCGCGGGTTTTCCGGGCATCGTGCTTGCCGCGATGTTTCCCCAATTGCGATTCACGTTGATCGAACCGATGGAACGTCGCGTTGAATGGTTGGAAGAGGTCGTTGACGATTTGGATCTCGGCAACGTTCGGATTGAACGTGCACGCGCCGAGGATCTTGCGGGCAAGCAGTTCTTCGACATTGTTACGTGCAGAGCAGTTGCTCCGATGACAAAACTTTCTCACTGGGTTCTTCCACTTCTGAAAAATCGGGGAACGTTCATCGCGCTCAAGGGTCGCTCGGCACAGGCGGAGCTCGATAAGGCCGCCAAGGAAATCAAGAAGGCCGGCGGGATTCATCCGGAGGCTCACGTTGCCCCGGTGGGTGAGGGCCTCGAAGAGACTCACGTGGTGACGATTTCAAAGAAGTAGAGTTCTCCTCAAAGCCCTGAGATGAACAGCCGTATTTTTTCGGCCGATTTTTTTTGGGAACCGATTTCATCTGAGACGTTTCTGGAGAGCTCTGCGTGGGACTGTGGATAAGTGGCATTCATCGTGAATCTTGTCCATGTTGCTCTAGAGACTAGAGTGACGAACGAATAATGGAGGTTCTCCTGTGGCTAATGTTTCACGTGAAACATCGGACTCCTCACCTGAGGGGATCGAATCGGCGAACGACGTCCTTCGTCGCATCTTCGGTGACTCCGATAGTTCCGTGGGTGCGGACCTTTTGGACGAATCGAATCGCTTGGAGAAAGTTTCACAGTCTACTTTCCCCAGGTCGAGGAGTACGCGCATCATTGCAGTCGCGAACCAAAAGGGCGGAGTTGGGAAAACCACCACCACAGTAAATCTGGCGTCGGCGTTTGCTGAAGCCGGTATGAACGTTCTCGTGCTCGACATGGATCCGCAGGGCAACGCCTCCACGGCCCTCGGCATTCGGCATCCCAGTGGGACCGCCTCGATCTACGATGTGATCGAGGGTCGCAAATCCGTGAGTGACGTCGTCCAGGTGTGTCCGGACTTCGATACGCTCGACGTTGTTCCCTCGACAATAGACCTCAGCGGTGCGGAACTCGAGATTGCAACTTTGGACAACAGGACGGAACTCCTCAAGGAGGCACTCGACACCTACCTCAAGCAGAGCGCACGACACTATGACTACATATTTATTGACTGCGCTCCGAGCCTGGGGCTCCTCGTGCTCAATTCTCTGAGAACGGCGCACGAGGTTCTCATTCCCATTCAGGCCGAATACTATGCGCTTGAGGGCTTGGGACAATTGTTGAAGACGATTCAACTGGTGCAATCGAGCTTCAATCCAGACCTCGATATTTCGATGATGTTGGTGACGATGTACGATCGTCGCACCATGCTCAGCAAAGAGGTTTATGAGGAAGTGGAGCGCCATTATCCTCAAGTGCTCCTTAAGGCGACGATCCCGCGAGCCGTAAGGATATCTGAGGCGCCGAGCTTCGCGCAGTCGATCATCGCATATGACCCCAAGTCCGCGGGTGCGATTGCCTACAGAGAAGCGGCCCTGGAGATCGCGCGTCGGGGAGCTCCGGTCCACGACAAGTAAGTGATATTCGCAAACGTAGAATTTGTAAGACGCACGAAGATGGAGTAGCAGATGGCAAAGTCTCGACTTGGTAAGGGTCTTGGAGCTTTATTCCCCACAATCCCTGAGGAGAAGGCGCCCGATACCGAAACCGAAGCACCGCAGAAGAAGAGGAAGACGGCGGCCGCCGCTAAGCCAAAGGAAAAGGAATCTCGTACAACGGTTCCAGACTGGGGAGCGATCGCACATCCCAGCGATATGTTCTTCTCGAGTACCTCGAATGTTTCACGTGAAACATCTGTCTCGAAGAAGTCCACAGCTGCCTCATCCTCGTCCACAAGCAGCAAATCATCCTCGAGGACAGCGCCCGCTAATTCTCTCAAAGAGGTGAACGGCGCGTATCTCTCTGAACTTTCTCTCGCTGATATCGTGCCAAATGAACATCAGCCAAGAACTGTGTTCGATGAAGATGAACTGCGTGAGCTTTCCGATTCAATCAAAGAGGTCGGTGTTCTGCAGCCTATTGTTGTGCGGAAGCGTGAGGGCACGAATGCGGCATCTTACGAGCTCATCATGGGGGAGCGAAGGCTGCGTGCCAGTGGCCTAGCGGGCAAGAAGACGATTCCCGCTATCGTGCGCACGACCGATGATTCCAGCATGCTCCGCGATGCACTGTTGGAGAATTTGCATCGTGTGCAGCTCAATCCGCTCGAGGAGGCGGCTGCTTACGAGCAGATGATTGAGGAGTTCGGCCTCACACAGGCGCAACTGTCGAAGTCGGTCTCCAAGTCGCGCCCGCAGATTGCCAACACATTGCGATTGCTTCAGTTGCCGGGGTCAGTCCAAAAACGTGTGGCTTCGGGGGTGCTTTCCGCCGGGCACGCACGTGCTCTTTTGGGACTGGATTCCGAGAAGCAGATGGTAGATTTGGCGTCCCGCATTGTGGCCGAGGGATTGTCCGTCCGTTCCACAGAGGAGATTGTTGCCCTCAAGAAGGGCGTTGGGGTTGAAAAGAAGACCACGAAAAAGTCTCCGCAAAATTACTGGCGTGGATCTTCGTTACCGCAAAAGCTTGGCGATAGGTTCGACACGAAGGTGAGTATTCGCGGAAGTGAGAAGAAGGGTCGTATCGAGATTACGTTTGCTTCACCAGAGGACCTGCAACGCATTACGGACCTGTTGGTGGGAGAAGGGCACGTCTCCGATGGGTGGGTGTGAGCCGCTCGGCGAATGTTTCACGTGAAACACTGATTTTCTGGGGTCAGGTGCACAGAAGTGGACCATTTCGGCAAATTACCCACCAACAGAAGATAGATGCTCGTCGCGCCTTAGACTCACTTTATTTGCAGGCCAAATGTGTTCATCTCGATGAGGGTATCAATGTTGGGTGAGGAATGTGGCCGTGTACGGTGCCGTATACGAAGTTGCGAATCAATTTTTCTGTGAATTTTGGCATTCGGCGTTTTGCTGCTTGCGAGTCGTGCCCACTCCCAATACACTACCTATGGTGTTCAAAAGTTATCGAATACCCCATATTTAGTGGTATTTGGAATGTAAATGCTATGCGGACGGTGACAACGCAACTCGCGGTTGCCTTTGAGAGATGCCGGTGAAGGGATGAAGGAATGAAGAATCGGGTGAGAACGTGGGGCTCAAACGCAGTTGTGCTCTGCGCGGCGACAGTGGTATTCGCGATGTCGGTGTGCGGCATCGGTGTGAGCCCGGCACAGGCGGACGAGCGGTCGGGAGCATATTCCTCGATCCCCTCCGTGAACTCAGTCCTCAAAGACACGCGCTCATACGTTCTCAATCTCTTCGCCAACTACCCCGAGGGAACCGACGTTTACGGAACTAGCAGTGAGTGGATGTTGCTCTCCCTGGCGCGGGACAAGCCCTCCGTTGAGGAATCAGTATATTCCGATTACTACGACCAGGCTGTCAAGTTCATTCAAGACAACGATGGCAAGGTGACCTCCGGCGGCGGTCGCGAGAAGCCGACCGACTATGAGCGCATCATCCTGGCGCTGACCGCCATGGGTTACGACGCAAGCAATATCGGCGGCCATAATCTCTTTACCTTCCTTTCCACCCAGAGCAACGTGACCTGGCAGGGTGTCAACAGCGACATCTTCGGCCTCCTCGCCGTTGAAAGCAATGCCGACTATGACTTCCTCCCAGCCTCTGCCACCGGGGCAGAAGCCTCAGACGTAACAACAAAACAGACTCTCATTGACTCTCTGCTGAGTCGGGAGTTGGACGGCGGTGGCTGGAACCTCTTCGGCAGTAAGGCCGACGTCGATCTCACGGCCATGGCGCTGCAGGCCCTCTCGCCCTTCAAGGCCACCAGTTACGACAAGGATGGAGCGATCAGTGCGGCTATCGAACGGGGATTGGCGAAGCTGAGCAGCATTCAGAGCACTGACGGAGGCTTTTCTTCGGCCTTGAGTGGCGCCAGCTACAACTCCAATTCGCAGGCGCAAGTCGTGACGGCGCTCGCGGCGCTGGGCATTCCCGACACGGATGAACGCTTCGTCAAGAACGGTAATACGGCCATGAGCAACTTGTTGACCTATGCCATGGAGGGTGGCGGATTTAAGTACCTCAAGACACAGCGCGCCGCCAACGGTATGGCCACGGAACAGTGCTATTACTCCTTGGTTGCGTACGCTCGCGCGGCCCGCGGGGAGAACCGCCTTTACGACATGTCAGATACCGCGCTCGGTGACATAGGCCGGAAGAAGGCAGAAGAAGCTGCCAATTCGTCCCACTCCCCGGGTGGCGAAGCAAGCGGGAAGACTGAGGGTTCGGGCGAAACCAGTGGTTCAGGTGAAGCTGGTGGTCCGGGTGAAACTGGGCAGACGGGTGCCACCACGGGTGAAACCGGTCAGGCGAGTGCGTCCACGGGTGCCGCATCGGGTGCTACGACGGGTAGCACCGCGGGCAATGCTTCGCACACAACGTCAGGCACCACGCCAGACCACACGCAGACCACAGCCACTGATTCCGGTGCTGGCAAGCAAAACACGGCGGGTGCCGCAACCGTCGACACGGCCAAGAATCCCGCTTCCTCCGGCACGACGTCACAGCCAGCGCAGGCAGGGACACATCCCGGAGCACGGACTGAGACACAGTCCCAAGCCAGGAACGGCTCGGCCTCATCAGGAACACGAAATCAAGGAACCACGTCGCTGCCAGGGTCAACGCTGGTCGGCACCGTGGTGTCCGGTCCCACTTACCGCGTTGTTCAGAGGGCGGCCGAGAACGCTGCGACGTCTACACCAGCGCCGGCGGCCTCTGACTCTGCGAAGACTGCGGACTCGAGCGCAAAGAAGGGCGCGGACGACTGGAGTTTCTCAGCCGACGAATATGAGTCCGCAGCCAAGAAGAAGGCGAGTGCGAACGCTGCCTCAGGCTCTCAGGCCGCGGGGCCGCAACAGGGTCTGGTAAACGTTCCCATGATGATCGGTGTGGCGGTTCTCGTCGCGCTGGTCGCAGCAGGCATCGCGACGGGTGTCGTGCTCTACCGTCGGGAATCTGCGGCGGCGAAGAATGGAGCAAATCATGTGGCATAAGAATCACGGGAAGAGGAGTCCTCTAGCGAGGCTTGTGGCGGCGCTTCTGTGCCTCGTCACGGCCGTGGGCCTGGCGGGTTGTGGCACGCAGGCCTCCGCCGCGGAGCCACTGGGAAAGGTGACTCAGCTTTCTGGCAGCGGCATTGTCACCAAGGAACAGCTTCAAACGCTCGAGGGCAAGACAGGAACGTACGAGTTCGTCGGGAAATCGGGCGACATTAAATACACCTGGCTCTATGACGCTGCTCAAGTAAAAAATCCGACCGACCAACACCTCGCGCTCGCTCTTTCCACGAAGGGTGAGGCCGTGTCGGCCGTCAAGAAGGCCGCCAATAAGGCGCCGTATGCGCTCTCCGTGCGCCTCTCGAATTTCGAGCTAGCGGGGAGTCCGCAGCTCAAAATCGAGCTGCCGCAAAAGTGGACGGCAAATCGTCTCGCGGTGGTGACGGGTGAGGCGAAGAATCTCAAGCAGATTTCGGCCGCGCAACCTAGCCTGCAGACTACCAAAAAGTCGACGACGCTCACGGCGACTGTGACGCTCACCAACAAGACCCTGTATTTCGTCGGTGGACTCAACAAGAGCGGACTCGGTTCACAGAGCGGGTCGGGATCCTCGGGCACGTCCTCTGACTCAGCAGATTCCGCGGATTCTTCTGATTCCACAGGTTCTTCGGATTTCACAGACGCCGCCGATTCCAACGCCGAGACCGGGGCGAGTACGGGCTCAGGCACCGCAGGTTCTGACTCCGCTCAGGCCTCCGAGTCTTCGTCAAAGTCGGCGAGCGGGACGACCTCATCGTCGAATGTGGCACGTGCGCAGGGATCCTCCGCAGCCGCGGGGAAGTCTACGGCAACCGCAAACGATGGAACCTTCCCCGTCACCATTTCGGTAGACGCCAAGACGCTGGCCTCGCATCTGGGTGAGGTCGCCGCCAACAAGCGCCCATTCGTCCCCTCGGATGGCTGGATCATCAGGCCGACCACGGTGCGACTCACCGAAGGCCAGACCGCTTACGATGCGCTCGTGAAAGTCACCAAGAGCAGGCACGTTCAGATGGAATCCCGCTGGACCCCCCTCTACAACTCCTACTACGTGAACGGAATTCATCAGCTCTACGAGTTCGACGGAGGCCAGACCTCGGGGTGGATGTACAGCGTCGACGGATGGTTCCCGAACTACGGCTCGTCGAGCTACTCGTCGTTGCATTCTGGATCCGTCATCCAGTGGCGTTACACGCGCAACCTGGGTGCAGATGTCGGTGGCAGCGGCGCCTCTGGGCGCTGAGCAGGGCGTAGATCAATCGCACGGGCGCAGAGCTCCGTGCGCATAAGATGAGTGGGTGGCCGGCGTGAGGAGTGGGGAGAGACATGACACGTTCTCGTGATTCCTTCTCGATGAGCCACCCACTCGTCAACTTCGCCTTCTTTGTGGCGGTGCTCGGCATGAGCATGTTCTGCCTTCATCCCCTCATCCTTGGGATATCACTTGTTTCGGCCATCGTTTACGGCGTGGTCTTACGAGGATGGCGGCACATGGCCAAGCTCCTGGGTGTCTTCATCGTTCCGGGGGTTATCGTGGTGGCGATACTCAACCCCGCCTTCAATCACAACGGGGTGACGTTGCTCTTCACCATGAACGACGGGAATTCGGTGACGCTTGAGGCCATCGTCTACGGCGTCGTGCTCGCCGCGACACTGGCCGTGACGACGTGCTGGTTTGTCTGCGTCAACGCCGTTCTGACTCGGGACAAATTCGTGTATGTCGTCGGCAGACCGTTTCCCACGGCTTCGCTCATTCTCTCGATGAGTTTTCGCTTCATTCCGCTCTTTCTGCGGCAATTCCACCTCACGACCGTCTCGCAAAAATATCTGGGTCGTGACATGTCGAGTGCGCGGTGGTGGCAGAAAATCAAGATTGCGCTGAGCGTGACGTCGTCGATGTTTACCTGGTCAATGGAGAACGCCATCCATGTGAGTGATTCAATGCAGGCTCGAGGCTACGGGCAGTACCACCGGCGGCGCAGTTCATATTCGCCGTATCGATGGGATCGGCGCAACGTCGTGTTGCTGCTCTGCGTTGTGGTCTTGACGGCCGTCTCATTGACGGCGAGTCTCGAAGGGGGTCTCGCCGCGCAGTATGATCCCGTCATCGTGGTGAGCGGGATTTCGGGGGCCTCGGCGAATCTGTGGACGTGGATCGGTGCGGGTGCGTTCGCGCTGCTCGCTAACATTCCGCTCGCGATTCGCTGCACGGATGCCGCACAGTGGAGACGATATGAGCGCTCGCTGAATGTGGGCGGATCTCAGACAAGCACAGGGAGGATTGAGTCGGCATGGCGCTGATTTCTACCCGAGATTTTTCATTCGCGTTTCCGGGTGCGGAACCGATTTTGCACAACGTCAACCTCTCGATCGACGAGGGCGGTTTCGCTGTGCTGTTGGGGCCGAACGGCAGCGGGAAGACCACCCTGCTGCAGCAGTTGCATCCGGTGCTGGCGGCCGCAGGGGAGCGCAGTGGGGATATCCTGTGGCGCGGGGAGAGTGTTTCACGTGAAACATCTTCGGAGGTTGCACGGAATATCGGTTTTGTGATGCAGCGCCCCGAAAGCCAGGTGGTGACTGACAAAGTGTGGCATGAGCTCGCCTTTGGGCTTGAAAACCAGGGGATGAGCAGCGACCGAATTCGGCAGAAGGTAGCGGAGATCGCCACGTACTTCGGCATCGAAGGGTGGTTCGACAAAGACGTGAGCGAGCTGTCTGGCGGGCAGCGGCAGATTCTCAATTTGGCGAGTGTTATGGTTCTCGACCCCACGTTGTTGATTCTCGATGAGCCGACCGCTCAACTCGACCCCATTTCCGCTGATAATTTCATTCTGATGCTTCATCGGCTCAATTATGAGCTCGGTGTGACCATTCTCGCGGCGGAACACGAACTGCAAAAGATTCTGCCCAATGCCACACAGGTGCTGCTTCTCTCCGAAGGTGAGCTCGCTCTTTCGGCGCCCCCGCAGCAGGCGATACCCGAGATCATGGAACGCTACCCGGAACTGGCCCCGGCGCTGCCGGTCTCCGCACAAATTTACGCGGCTGCCGCCCACAATGGCGTTTCGGGTTCGAGCGACGTGCCAGGTGAGAACGCGACCTTGTCACCCTTGTCACCCAGCGCTCAGTCTGCGGTCCCCCTCACCGTCGGTGAGGGGAAGCGGTGGTTGAATTCTGTGCTTCCTGCCGCGGAACCGGCAGGAGGAATGGCCCCGTCTCCCGTCGTCTCCGGTGCGAATTCGGGCCGCGACATGGACGGTGATATCGCGGCTGCCACCGACATCACGGGGAAGGAGCCCGCCGCCATCCGTGCGCAGGAAGTCTGGTTCCGCTACGACAAGGGGTCACCGGATCTTCTGCAGGGCCTCAACCTCACCGTGCGCAAGGGGGAAATCTTC
Organism: Bifidobacteriaceae bacterium; assembly: GCA_022649925.1. Classification (GTDB taxonomy): domain Bacteria; phylum Actinomycetota; class Actinomycetes; order Actinomycetales; family Bifidobacteriaceae; genus JALCQC01. Next base: position 20,736 of record JALCOX010000018.1, read on the forward strand.
GCCCTCGTGGGGGCAAATGGCAGTGGGAAAAGCACCTTTGTGTCTGTGCTCAGCGGCGTTCAGCGCCCCTATCGGGGTCGTATCGAGCTGGCGGGAACGCCTCTCAAGAAGTTCGCCCCCGGCGCGCTGTATCGCAATTTTCTGGGTGTCTTGCCGCAAGATCCGCAGACACTCTTCGTGCAGAAAACGGTGGTGGGAGATCTCGAGGACGTCTTTCCCAAACGCGGCGTGCAGCGCGACGAAATGAGCTCCGCGATCCTGTCTGGCGCCGAATCGCTCGGGCTCATGGAGGTGCTGGAACGCCACCCCTACGATCTGAGCGGAGGGGAGCAGCAGCTTACCGCGCTGCTGAAGGTGCTGCTTCTCAAGCCCCAAATCCTCCTGCTGGACGAGCCGACGAAGGGCATGGATGAGGCTGCGAAATCGCGGGTGATCGCGGTTCTCAAGGCCCTGCAGAAGCGGGGAGTTACGGTTCTGTTCGTGACTCACGACGTCGAATTTGCCGCACAGTGCGCCGACAGGGCGGGCATGTTTTTCCATGGAGACGTCGTGAGCGAGGATCGCGTGGGGCCGTTCTTCTCGAGAAACAACTTCTACACGACCAGCGCGAGCCGCATCGCGCGAGACCACTTCCCGATGGCCATCACGAAAGACGAGGTGATTCAATGCGTTCGCAAGCAGATGACTTTGTAGAGTCCCTCTATGGCAAGGAGTCGGAACCGGCGTCGGCTCCGACGGCGCATGTCGACACCGAGAAAAAGACCCTGCCTGATCCCTCCGCGCCCCTCGTGTGGTGCGCACCCGTAGCCAAGCATCGCGGAAAATGGCAGGCGGGAGTGGAGATCGCGCTCATCGTGGCACTCTTTCCCATCATCATTTTTGGTGAGATGATGCTCGGTGCGCGCACCACACTCGCGCTCAGCGTGGCCGTCGTCGCCTGTGCCGTCGTGTTGTTCATGTTCCTTTTTGACACCCGACACCCCAGCCCACGCGAACTCGTGGTCATCGCGACGCTAGTCGCGCTCGCCGTCGCCGGACGCAGCATGTTCTTCATGCTGCCTCAGTTCAAACCCATGGCCGCGCTCATTATTATTGCCGGCGTCTCGCTGGGGCAGGAGACGGGCTTCATCGTTGGTAGCCTCTCCGCGCTGGTCTCCAACATGTTCTTCGGGCAAGGTCCGTGGACTCCGTGGCAGATGCTCGCCTTCGGGCTCATCGGCTTCGTGGCGGGTGCACTGCACCAGGCTCACCTCGTCTCAGCCAAGCGCATCCCACTGTCAATCTTCGGATTCCTTAGCATATTCCTTATCTACGGTCTCATCATGAATTCGGCGTCGCTGCTGATGTATTCGTCCGAGATCACTCCGGCGGCGCTCGCCATGTTCTACATTTCCGGCGCGCCCATGGACCTCGTCCACGCGCTGTCGACCGTCCTCTTCCTCTTTGTGCTCGCGAGGCCCTTCCTCGAAAAGATGGAACGGCTCAAGGTGAAGTATGGGCTGGTCTAATGGTGGCCGTGCGTGCGGCTGTTGTGCTGTCGCGAGTCTGCGCTTACTTGCGCCAGAAGGTCGTGACGTTCTTTTTGTCGTCGATATTGTGACGGACCATCCCAAGCAGGAGGTCGAGAATGGGACCGTCGCTCGTGGTCACTCCCCACGGGATGCGGAAGAGCTTGCTGGTGCGAGTCAGGCCCACCTCCGCAATGCGGTCGGAGAAGAGCTCGAGTGGTGCGTCCTCGATGGCGACGGAAAAGTGTGCCTTTGCGGCTGAAAAGCCGATGATAAACGTGCCGTGATCGGTGAACATGGGCTGATTCCACGCCACGCGCTGTTCGAGTTGGGGGAACTGAGACTGGATAGCGCTCAGAAGCTCGCCGAGCTGTTGGCGATGCTGGGGGTTCGGCAGGCTCTCTAAGTAGTCAGCGAAGGTAATCGTAGCGGTCATCTCGTGCCTTTCAGGGGTTGAGTGCTGTCGTTATTTACTATTTTCCAGAATTTTCAGCGCGCCTGAATTCGACGATCTCGGTGATGAGGCGCTCGGGTAGGTCCACCGCATAAGGGAATTGAATGGCCCCCTTGGACCATTTGTATCCGCCCGCGGTCAGCGCGGCGGCGAAGTGTTCCACGCCGGAAGGTGTGGGGTAAAAGCCGATGTGATTCTTAAAGGCGGCGAAGTGCACGATGTTGTGCCCCTGCCAAAAGGTGGGCATTCCGTAACTGATGCGCTCGCTGGCGTCGGGGAGGAGCACCTTGATCAGGGTGTACATTCGTGTGAGCTTTTCCTGAGTTGCGGCGGGCTGGTGCTCAATGTAGTCAGTGATGACAGTCATGGGCGGCTCTCCTTCGAGCTGGAATGTTCACCAGGCGGGCGGGAGGTATCTCACCCGCCTGAATGTGCGCTCACTTGCGGTTACCTGCCGCTTACTTGCCTTCGTGCTCGGTGAGGTAGTTCTGCGCGTCAATGGCCGCGCGGCATCCCATTCCGGCCGCCGAAATCGCCTGACGATAGACGCGGTCGATGACATCTCCTGCGGCGAAAACGCCGGGAAGGTTGGTCTTCGTGGAAGCGCCTTCGGTGAGGATGTAACCGTCTTCATCGAGACCGACCTGGCCCTGAAGGAATTCGGTGCGTGGTGTGTAACCGATGGCGATGAAAACTCCGTCGGCGTCGAGCGAACTCGTGGTGCCGTCCGCGGTGTTCTTCAGGGACAGGCTGGTGACGCCATTTTCGCTATCTCCGTTGATTTCGGTGACAACCGAGTCAAGCACGAGGTTGATCTTCGGGTTGTTCTTCACGCGGTCTACGAGGATCTTGGAAGCGCGGAATTCTTGGCGACGATGGATCAAGGTGACGGAGGAACCATAGCGGGAGAGGAACGTCGCCTCTTCCATGGCGGAGTCGCCGCCGCCCACGACGACGATCTTCTTGTCCTTGAAGAAGAAGCCGTCGCACGTGGCGCAGTAGGAGACCCCGTGACCGCCAAATTCCTCTTCGCCGGGCACCCCGAGCTTGCGGTATTCGGAGCCGGTGGTGAGGATCACGGCCTTGGCGGAGTAGGTTTCGCCGCCATCGGTGGTGACGGTTTTGACATCGCCGGTGAGGTCGGTGCTCACGACGTCGTCATATTCGAGAATTGTTCCGAATTTCTCCGCTTGATCGCGCATCTTGTCCATGAGATCGGGACCCAGCACGCCGTCGGGGAAGCCAGGGAAGTTCTCGACAGTGGTGGTGTTGACCAGCTGGCCACCGGGCGTGAGTGCTCCCGTCAGCATGAAGGGCTTGTACTCGGAGCGGCCCAAGTAGAGGCCGGCAGTATAGCCTGCGGGGCCGGAGCCCACGATGATGACGTCATGGAAATTCGAATTTTCAGAATCGGACATACCTCAAAAATAGCGAAGTTGAACCATAAAAGCGAGCATTTCTGTCAGCGGCGGACGCGCGCATTCTGTCGCGTTCCGTTGTTCGTGGAGTTTTGACCACTGACGGCGTGCCGAGCGCGCGTCAGTGGTCAAAACTCCACGAACAACAGAATATTACCTGCGTGCGCCGCGCGCGAGAGCCTTGCTTGCGAGTGAGGAGTAGAGCTCGGGCAGGTGATGATCGTCCGCCACGGCGGCCTGCGGCAACAGTGAAGACTCGGTCATGCCAGGTGCGACGTTGACCTCGAGGAACTGCGGAACGCCATCGGAGTCGACGATGAAATCGGTGCGAGAAATATCTTCCAGCCCCAAGGCCTGGTGCGCGGTGAGTGCTGCGTCCTGCACGGTTGCCAGGACGGAGGCGTCGAGTCGCGCGGGTACGTAGAATTTCGTGGGCCCCGGAGTGTAGCGGGCCTCGTAATCATAGATGCCGTGGGTCTCGATCTCGATGGGAGGCAGAATGAGCGGGGAGGCCCCCTCCCCATCAGCAGCATCAATAATCGACACGGACACCTCCGTGCCAATCACCGCCTGCTCGATGAGCGCCACTTGCCCGTACGCAAAGCAGGTCACCATGGCTTGAGGCAGCGCGCTCGCCTCGGTCACCAGCGTGCACCCCAGCGCGGATCCGCCCATGGTGGGCTTCACAAACAGCGGCAGCCCCAGCGACTCGACGAGCAGCTTCATCGCCCCCTGCGCGCCCAATTCCATGAACATGGACTCGGGCAGGGTGACGGATCGCGGCGTGCTCAGCCCTGCGTGGGCCACCAGCGACTTTGCAATCGGCTTGTTCCACGCGGTGCGCGACGGCACCGGGCGCGTGCCAACGTACGGCAGCCCGGCCATCTCGAGGATGTCACGAATCGAGCCGTCCTCACCGTTGGCGCCGTGCAGCAGGGGCCACACCACGTCGGGGCGAGTATCGGGATCGTGGAGATAGTCCAGCAGTGCGCCGTCCATGTCGTGCGTGGCGGCGTCCCAACCGGCCTCCTCGAGGTAGCCGGCGACGCGGTGCCCCGACGCAATCGAGATGTCGCGCTCGTGACTCAGTCCTCCACACAGCACGAGGACCTTTGCATTCTGAGCAATTTTGGTGGCCATAAGGCTTCCTCACTTCCGATACTTCCGGGTGATCCCGGTACTCCCGGCTCACTCTGCGGCGAGCGGGCCGGAATCTCTACGATTTCTTGAGTCGATTTCTTGAGTTGTGCGGCTCCGACGTGCGTGCCCGCTCAGTTCACCGCCGGCCCGGGATGTTCCACGTCGCGCGGGTCCGGGTCGGGCCGACCAACGGTTCCGAAGAGTTCGGTCGTGGCCTTCTCCTCGTCCATGACGCCAGCGAGGCGGCGAATGCCCTCGCGAATCCGCTCCGGCGTGGGGTAGCAGAACGAGAGGCGCATGTGGTGTGTGCCCTCGCCGTTGGTGTAGAACGCGGTGCCGGAAACGTAGGCCACGCGCGCGGTGATGGCGCGAGGCAGCATGGCGCGGGCGTCGAGACCGTCGGGAATCTTGAGCCAGATGTAGAAGCCGCCCTTCGGCTTGTTCCACTCGCAGTAGGGCAGGTACTCGTGCAGGGCCGAGTCCATGGCGTCACAGCGCTCGCGGTACATGCCGCGATACTCGTTAATCTGCTTTTTCCAGTCGAAGTTGTCGAGGTAGGTGGAGATGGTCATCTGGCTCATGTTCGAGGGGCACAGGATGGCGGACTCGTTCGCCAGCACCAGCTTGTGGCGGATGGCGGGCGGCGCGATCATCCACGCCACGCGCATGCCCGGGGCGATGATCTTGCTGAAGCTGGAGAGATAGACCACCTGGTCCGCGTCCATGGAGCGCAGCGCCGGGTAGGTCTGTCCGTTGAAGCCAAGCAGTCCGTACGGATTGTCCTCCACAATGAGCACGTGATGGCGCTTGGCGATGTCGAGAATCTTCGGGCGGCGCTCCACGCTCATGGTGACACCGGCGGGGTTGTGGAAGTTGGGCACTGTGTAGAGGAACTTGACCTTCTTGCCGAGCTTCTTCTGCTCGATGATGGCCTGCTCGAAGGCCTCGGGAATGAGGCCGTCCGCGTCGAGCGGCACGTTTTCCACGTCCACTTGGAAGCTCTGGAAAACACCGAGCGCACCCACGTAATTCGGCGCCTCGGCGAGCACCACGTCACCGGGGTTGCACATGATGCGAGTGATGAGGTCGAGGCCGGACTGCGAGCCATTGGTGATGACCACGTCGTCGGGTTGGGCGTCGGTGATGCCCTCGAGCGCGGTGATCTGCAGCACGAGTTCGCGCAGGTGGTCGTCGCCTTGCGCCGAACCGTACTGCCACGCAACATCGCCCTTGTCGCGCAGCATTTTGGCGAGCAGCTCGCTCAGATCGTCGAAGGGCATCTTCTCGAGGTAGGGCATTCCGCCTGCCAGAGAGACGACCTCAGGGCGCGAGGCCACAGCGAAGAGCGCGCGAATCTCTGAGGCGCGCATCACCTCCGCGCGGTCGGCGTACATGCCGAACCAGGGGTCGTTGCTGATGACTTTTGAAGCGTTGATTTTCGCTGTGCCGGAAAGGCCGGTGGCGGCGGCTGTGTTCTGCTCCGATGATGTGGTGTGAGAATCTGCCATTCCTGCCTCCTGCATTTTTAGTTGTTGTATCGACTTGTGCCCACTCTAGCGACGCGCAGTTGCGAGCCGGTAAAGAGCCGGCGTCGCCTCTCAGTACACCCGGACCGCCGTGTAGTAGAAGCCGGAGGCCGGCTGCTGCGACACCCAGATCACCAGGTCCTGCGTCTGGACGGGCTGAGGAAGATCGACCTGCGTCACCTGCTGATTGTCTTTGAACGTGAATTCTGCGAGGGGCGAGCCATTGTTGGGGTTCGCTTCGGTTGAGTTCGCGTAGATGGCCGCCTTGCCGCCTCCGGTCCGCGAAATGATGCGGACACGTTGAACTGACTGGGATTGGGTGAGGTGAAGGTGGACTCCGATTCCGGCGACCCCGGGAACATTGCGCACCACGGTCGTGGCGGCGATGGCGTAGGGGTTGGTGTTGGTCACCGGTTGTACCGCGGGATCCGGAACCTTCTTGGCGATCTTGTCGGCCGTGTCGATCGTGGCCTTCTTTTTCGTTTCGGTCTGTTGCTTCTTCTTGGGGGTGGTGGACTTGGGGGCGGTGGAGGCGTCAGAGTTCGACGACGACTCGTTCTCGTTCTCGTCTTGGCCCGTGGGCGACGGAGTGTTGTTGGCGTCGATATTCCACGAGGAGGCCACGTCCGACTTGTCGGTCGTCAGCGGCGTGATGCCCAGATGGAAGATTGACCATACCAGACCCACGACGAGGGCGATTGCTGCCACGACCAGGGCGACGTTGCGTCCCATCACGCTCTTGGGCGTCTTCTCCGCCTCGTCCCCTGCGGCGCTCTTGCCACCGGGGGTTCCCCGCCCTCTACCTGTGGTCCGGCGTGCGGCACTTTGAGCGGATGTAGCGGAATCCTCGTCCCCACCCATGGGTTCGAGACCGATGGGAAGCGGTTGAATGATGCTGGTGACCTCCCCGACGTTCTCGTCGACGAAATCGGGATTCTCCAGCTCATCCGCATCGAAGTCGCCCTCTTTGCGCATTGCCAGAGCGGCGAGATGCTGAGATTCCTGCAGCTCCTCTTGCTTGCGCTGTCTCGCTCCCGCGGTTCCCCGGCTTGAGCGTGCAGACCGGGAGGTGGCCCTGTCCTGTTCGGGCCTCTTCTCGGTGGTGGGTGCCGCGGCGTTGGATGCCGCAGTTGCGACTCCAGCGTCAGGCGCCTCGGCGTGAGGTGCGGAATTCTCGGCTTGCGCGGCCTCGACCTCAGATTCTGAAGGCAGCGGGACCGAATCGTTGCCAGGCGTCCCCTTCAGCTGACCCGTCACCGGGAAGTCGTCGTGGGTTGCGGTGCTCTCGGAAGCGTTGAGACGTTGCGATGAATCGGTGACGTGCAGGGCCTGCGTGGGCTGGGAGGTGGCGTTGAAGTCGCCGGTGAGTCCGCCGCCCAGATTGTCGATTTGATCCAGGGAATTGTGGAAGGAGCTCTCGAAGGCGGAGAGGAAGTTCGGCGAATTCGAGTCGATCTCCTCCACTGCGTCGGCCCCGTCGAAGAGCAGCTGATTGCGGCTCCACGGCGACTGCTGATCGCCCGGGCCGGGCACCTCTTCCACTGCGTCTGCCGAGATGAGTGAATCGGGAATGTCGACGATTGTGCGCGGCTCGACGGGAGCCAGCGTGGCCGACTCAATGGAGGCCGCCCCCTGCTTCGACGGCAGGCGCAGCTCCCCCTTCTTGAGGTCGGCGGGATCGCTCCACGAACCCAGCAGGGCGAGGAGCTCACCCAAGGTGAAGATGGGGACGAGGGTCTTACCGTCGTCGGCGGCGATGCCCAGCCCGCGTGTGCAGATACTGACGAATTCCGGGGGGATTTCGCTGCGGTGGGCGTCGAAAGCCGCCCGTGCCTGTGCGGGATCGGCGTTGGGATCAAAGCTCACGCCGGTAATCATCTCGTAGAGTACGGCGGCGATCTGGCGCACGGCCAACATCTCGTCGGAATCGTTGAACGAGGAGGCCTTGATGGGGGCCGTCAGGAGCGGAGAGACCGGGGCGTCGGCAACCGTGATGGCGCTGGACGTCATGCGGATGGTGTGCGTGCTGATCGCCTGGTGGTTGAGCGACACCTTGCGCAACGTGTCGGCGGCCTCGGCGAGCGTCCCGGCGATGGTGCGCATCGCTTCGGCTCCGATGACGGGGTGGGAGGGGTCGGCGAGGAATTCGTGCAGGGAAATCCCGGCGTCGGTCTCGGTCACGATGATGGAGACGCCTTCCTGCTTCTGCAGGTGGAGGACGTGAGTGAAATGAGAGTCCTTCGACAGTGCCAGCGACGACGCGATGGCGTTGACCTTGGCGAGCTTTGACGAGTCGGAGATGATGAAGAGTTGGCAGTCACGCACGAGGGTGTGATCGTTGGCAAGCCAGGCGCTGATGCCGGGTTCAGAACGATACAGTGCGATCAAGGTGTACCGGTTGTTGATGGTGTCACCAATTGCAGGAATCATATGCCGCACACTCCCAATAGTCGTATCGCCTGCCATTCTACCGGTAGGTGGGGTTTTAACCGTGCCCGCGGTTGTTCGCAGAGCCTGTGCACTACCCACGGTGCGCCTCTTCTTCGCTGGCGCTTTCGCGCTCTCGGCAATCTGCTCATCTGAGGATTCTGAGGATTCTGAGGATTCTGAGGGAGCAGAGGGTGCTGGGGGCTTCCGGGTGAAACGCGCCACGAGGCTGCCAAGGAAGTCCGTCAATTCACTGACTCGCAGCACGTAGAGGACGACGACGTAGACGCCGAGCATCGCGAGACCCACGATCGCGCTGACCACGATCGCCTGGATCCAGCTCATATGCGGCGTCGGGCCGCTGAGGCTCGCGCCCACAATCTTCTGGATCAGCGGACTCAGCAGGAGCCCACCGAACGTCGCGATGACACCGCCGATGGCGACTTTCGCATACATCCCCAAGATGCGGTGACCGTCAATGCGCCCGCCCATGCGGCGCCGGATGGCAAGGTATGAAATCGGCATGAGGACGGCGTTGCTCAGCACCAGCGATCCGCCGACGCAACCCACCCAGTAATGGGGGTCAACGAAGTGCACGCTGGTGAGGAGCACGACGACCTGGACCAGATTCTGGATCACCGCCAGGAAGAAGGGGCTGCGACCGTCTTCAAAGGCGAAGAAGGCGCGCCGCAGAAGCAGAGTCACCGACGACGGCAGAAGTCCGAACGACAGAGCGATCAGCGCGATGGCCATGGTGCTCGCGTCGCCCACGCCAACGGAGGGCAGCAGGGAACGGATGATCGGGATGGGAATCGCGATGAAGGCCGCCGTGAAGAAGACCATGATGACGCCGCTGGTGCGCAGTGCGCCGCTGAGTTCCGAGCGGGCGTGGTCGACCCGTCTGTCGGCAATTGCGCGGGACAGACGCGGGAAAATGGCGGTCGCCAACGACACGGTGATGAGCGAGTACGGCAAAATCCAGATGGTGTACGCCTGCATGTACGCCTGCGAACCCGCCGTGCCGATCCGGTCGCCCGTTGCGACGGGAGCGCCGGTGGTGATGCGCGTGTTGAGGATTCCCATCAGCTGGTCGAGGATCACCATTCCCAGCGTCCAAATCGCCACCTGACCCATGGAACGCAGACCGATTCCGTGGATGCCGAATTCTGGGTGCAGCTTGACGCCGATTTTGATGAGGGGAACGACCAAGAGAAGCGCTTGGACCGCGACGCCGAGTGTCCAGGTGCCGGCGCTGAGCGCGATTTTGTCGCTCGTCCAGAAG
>JALCOX010000019.1 GCA_022649925.1 Bifidobacteriaceae bacterium
CCGCTGAGAAGCGCGCAGGGCGCACTCAGCGGTCAAAACTCCACGAACAAATATTCATGTGACAACGCACACCATAAACTGCGAGGAGGGAACCACCCGTGGGTGGTTCCCTCCTCGCAACTACACAGTCAAACTAGCTAAAAAGCCTCATCACTTGCCCTGATTGGCAACTGCAGCTGCACCGGCAGCCGCAGCCTCGGGATCGAGATACTCTCCACGGGGCTTGACCGGCTTGAAGTTCTCATCAAGTTCATAGAGCAGCGGGATTGCCGTCGGGATGTTGACCTTGGAGATTTCCTCCTCGCTCAGACCGTCAAGCATTTTGACGATGGCGCGCAGAGAATTTCCGTGAGCAGCGATGAGAACGGTTTTACCCGACTTAAGCTGCGGAACAATCTCGGACTCCCAGTAGGGCGTCACGCGCTTGACGACGTTTGCCAGCGCTTCCGTCTCTGGAACGGGCTCACCCGCATAGCGAGGATCGTTGTTCTGCGAGTATTGGTCGTTGGGATCGATCTCTGGCGGCGGAGTCGCGTAGGAACGACGCCAGGTCATGAACTTCTCGTCGCCATACTCCTGACGGATCTCCGACTTGTTCTTGCCCTGGAGCGCACCGTAGTGACGCTCGTTGAGACGCCACGAGCGCTCAACGGGAATCCAGAGGCGATCAGCCTCATCGAGTGCGATGTTCGCGGTGTTGATCGCGCGACGCAGCAACGAGGTGAAGACGATGTCGGGCAGAACGTTCTTTTCCTTCAGCAAAGCGCCACCGCGCTTGGCCTCAGCCTCGCCCTGCTCGGTGAGCGGGACATCCACCCAGCCTGTGAATTGGTTTGTTTTATTCCATGCGCTCTGGCCGTGCCTGAGCAGAATCAATTTATAGGTCATGGTTGAAAGTTTACGAGGAAAGTGCGACGAGCAGGTAAATCAGCGAATTGACGAAAACGGTCCACGAAGCGAGGGGCAGTGCCAACTGATAACGACGGTGGAACACGGAGGAGATGGTGACCGCCCCCATCAAAGCCGTGGCCGCGCAGAAGAACATCCCCTCGAAGGAACCACGCATATAAGCGGCACCGAAGGAATAGGCGATGCCCAAGACTGTGAGAACTACAAAGAGCACACGGCTCACGCTGAGGCCGAGCCGTACCTCTAACGTCTGCTTGCCGGCGGCCTCATCGGTCTCGATGTCGCGAAGATTGTTGACCATCATGACACAGCAGGCCAGGCAGCCTTGCGACAGCGCACCAAGGATGCCGTTGAAATCGATGGAGCCACCCAGGAGAAGATCCTCAGTCCCGAGCACCACCACGATTCCGAAGAACAGGAAAACGAAAACTTCGCCCAGTCCCATGTATCCGTAAGGGTGACGTCCGCCCGTGTAGAACCAACCAGCCACGAGGCAGACGGCTCCGATGAGAATAAACCACCATTGTCCCGTGAGAACGATCGCGACGAGGCCCGCACAGCAGGCGAGGCCTGCACTGACGATGGCGGCCCTGAGGACCGACCGCGGGGCAACCCCGGAAGCCGTCAGGCGAACGGGACCGTTGGCGGCCTCCACCAGACCAGCTGTATCACCCTGGCGGTGCGCATCCGTGCCGCGGATTCCGTCGGAGTAATCGTTGGCAAAATTTACGGCAATCTGGAGGAAACCCGCCACCAAGACGCACAAAACCGTCAGAAGAACCGCAGTTCCCGGTCCCTTGGCGGCTGGACTGCGCTCAATCGCATACCCCAGCCCCAGTCCCGACCACGTGCGCAGTGAACTCCACGCACAAAAGGCGCCAACGAGGACGCCCGAGACGCCGACGAGCAGTGTTTTGGGACGTGAACCCTGTATCAATTGCCGAGCAGTAAGCATTTTTACCGACTACTTGAGGGGCTTAACCAGTGGGAAGGTAACCGTTTCGCGGATGGTTGCACCCGTCAGCGCGATGAGCAAGCGATCGATTCCCATGCCCATGCCACCGGCCGGAGGCATTCCGATACCCAGAGCCTCAATGAAGTCCTCATCGATGTCCATCGCCTCGTCGTCGCCCTCCATCGCCTGTTTGGCCTGCTGAACGAAACGCTCTCGCTGAACCACGGGATCGTTGAGCTCGGAATATGCCGTCGCGAGCTCGAAGCCGCGCACGTACAAGTCCCACTTCTCGACAACTCCGGGAACGCTGCGGTGCGACTTGGTGAGCGGTGAAGTCTCCACCGGGAAGTCACGGACGAACGTCGGGGCCCACAGGGTGTGCGGATCCTCCGTGTAGAAGTGCTCCCAGAGGTGCTCCACGAGCTTGCCGTGGTTCTCGGCCGCCTCTTCTTCCAGCCCGAGCTTGTCAGCGAGATCGCGCAGGTGCTTCACCGAAGTTTCCGGCGTGATTTCCTCACCGAGTGACTCGGAGAGCGAACCGTACATGGTGATGGACTTCCACTCGCCACCGAGGTCGTATTTCTCACCGTCGGCGAGAGTGACGACGTGCGAGCCGAAGGTGTCCATCGCGGAGCGCTGAACGAGATTCTTCGTCAGCTCAGCCATGGTGTCATAGGTTCCATACGCCTGGTACGCCTCGAGCATGGTGAATTCGGGCGCATGCGTCGCGTCCACACCCTCGTTGCGGAAGTTGCGGTTGATCTCGAAGACGCGGTCGATGCCACCCACCAGAAGGCGCTTGAGGAAAAGTTCCGGGGCGATGCGCAGGTAGAGGTCGATGTCGAAGGCGTTCATGTGCGTGGTAAACGGACGCGCCGCAGCGCCCCCGTGGACCGTCTGCAGCATGGGGGTCTCCGCCTCCATATAATTTCGCTCGTCGAAATTGCGGCGTAGTGAGGCAACCACCTTGGCGCGGTTACGCACCATGGTGCGCGTCTTTTCGTCGGCAATCATGGCCAGATACGGCTTGCGGGTACTCTGTTCCTCGCTCAGTTCCTTATGGAGCGCGGGAAGCGGGCGGAGGGCCTTCGCTGCTATATCCCATTCCGTAGCGAACACAGAGAGCTCGCCGGTTTTGGAGGCGATGACTCGGCCGCGCACGAAGAGGTGGTCTCCCAGATCGACGAGATGCTTGAAGCGCTTGATGGACTCGGGGCCCACCTCGCGCTTGGAGATCATGCCTTGGATGGTGGTTCCGTCACCGGCGGCCAGCTGAACGAAACAGAGACCGCCCGTGTTGCGCAGGAACAGGACGCGGCCTGCGATACCGACCACATCCGTGGTCTCCTCTCCCGCCTCAAGTTTTCCGTCGTAGTGCGCACGCACCTCTTCAATGGTGGAAGTGACATCGAAGTGCACTGGGTAGGGCTGATTGCCCTCCTTCAACATTTCGGCGCGCTTGGCGACTCGCACGAGCACCTGCTCTGGGTGAGACTCCGAGCCAAATTCAGAGAGGGAAGATTCAGCGGCTTCGTCAACGCTGGAACCCGCATCAATTTTCTCGGCAATAGCCTCGTCTTGCTTCATGAGCAGCTCCGCACGCTCGACGGTACTCAGGCTGCTCTGCTCATCATTGGTCTCATCTGTCATGATTCACCAGTGTACGCAAAGCGCGATACAGCTGTACAGAGAAACAGAGAGGCGCCGGAGACACACGTGTTTGAGCATATTTCTAATCTGGTGTAATCTTGTGTTGTTTTGTGCACCACGTGAGTGGAAGCGAAACATCGGGCTGTAGCGCAGCTTGGTAGCGCGCCTCGTTCGGGACGAGGAGGCCGCGGGTTCAAATCCCGCCAGCCCGACAAATTCCTGAGACGCCATGAGCGGCACCCTTTTTAAACCCTCTAATGTGGGTTAATGCTCAAATAGTAGGTCTTAACCGGGTGTGTTCGGCCTGCCCATCCTTTGTGGATGACGAATCCTGATTCGTGAGCGGTGATGCCGTGAGTGGGTTCTTGTATTCCTATTTGGGTTTCTGGACTGGGTTCGAGAGTCGGTGTGGGGTGTTTCTTCCTTTTCCTGGCTCGTGCCTGTCCGGTTGTGATGAGTTTCTTCTGATTGCGATGAATTCTGGACCGGTTCGCCTGGGTTTCATGCGGATTCGAAGACCGTAGTTCATCACAACCGAGCGTAGTTCACCACAACCAGTCAAGATTCACTGCAGAGGAGGTTACCCTTCGCACCGTGACCCTGCCCGGGTGCTGGGGATCGTACCGGATCCTAGTTCACGGACACCGATACCAGCACAGAGATCCTCAGAACAAGCCACACCCGCGTACTTGACCCTCGGAACATTAAACACACCCAGTAAACCAAACCCCAGTTTTAAGACCCACAATTTGAGTATCAACTCCCTAATGTGACCTATTCCACACCGCATGTAACATTCCCACAACACGCGAGTCGATAATTCGAAACATTGAATCCACATCGCCGTCCCACACTGCCATACGGTTCTCGTCGAGAATTCACGAGAGCATCATCGCCCAAGCAGTCAGAGGAAGAAGATTCGATGTCAACGGCTCAGTCCGCAGCAGTACCTTCAGAAGCACCCACCCTAGAAGTAGAACCAGAGGCAGGCATGCAGACCGCCGCCACGACAAGCGTCGAAAAACCGCGGAAAGGCTTCACTCCCCAAGCGCGCAAGGCTACGGCAATCACCTTTGCCATCGTGTTGGTGGTGGCCGCCATCGCGGAACTCATCGGCTCTTTCACCATTCCTCTCGGTGGACAGATAACCGTGACACTCCTACCGATGCTCTGGGGTCTCATCGCCTGCACCATCATCTCCGCCCAGCGCGTCAAGCCGATGGGCAAGACAATCGAAAAGGCCGCGAACTCCTTCATGGAGGTCGCCGTGCTCATACTCCTCATCCGTCTGGCCGTCACCATGGGACCCTCCGTCGCCATGCTGTGGCAATCTGGCCCGGCGCTGTTGCTCCAGGAAGTCGGCCACCTCTTCGGAACTCTGTGCCTCGCTCTGCCGCTGGCGCTCCTGCTGCGCATGGGCGCACCTACCGTGGGTGCAACGTTCTCGATTGACCGCGAGACCGCCTTCGCCATGGTCGGCGACCGCTACGGAACAAATTCACCCCAGTACACCGGTGTGCTCACCATGTACATCTTCGGAACGCTGTTCGGCACCATCATCGTGGGCCTCATCGCCTCCGTCACCGAATCCCTCCACGTCTTTGACCCGCTCGCCCTCGCCATGGGCTCCGGCATCGGATCCAACTCGATGATGGCAGCCGCTTCCGCCGCCGTCACCGCCGCCCACCCCGCCATGCAGCAGCAGGTGCTGGCCGCGGCGGCAACCAGCAACATCATCACCGGAATGCTGGGCGTATACGTGGGAACCTTCATCTCCCTGCCCATCGCGGAGAAGATCTATAACCACTTCACCGGTTCCGATCTGCACCCCATCAGCGACGAGCAGCGCGCAGCCCTGGCCGCCACCGAAGACGCCGCCGCCAAGGACGAGGACAAGATCCATGTTCCCGCCGCCGTGGCACTGAGCGTGCTCGCCGTCATCGGCGTCCTCATCTCCTGGGTGGCCACGAAATCCGTCACGTGGAAGACCGTCGCCGGTTACGCCGTCATGCTCGCCATCATCTTCGCCGCAATGGGCCTGTCCAAGCTCTTCCGCGGCAAGTTGGGCCCCATGCCCATCACCATTACGCTGGGCGTGCTGCTCACCTGCCCCATCAGCCCGGTGGCCGGTGCCATCGTGGACTGGACCAACAACACCGACTTCGTCTCCGTGTGCACGCTGATTCTCACCGTGGCCGGCCTCACCATCGGCAGCAAGCTAGGCCTGCTCAAGGGTCTGGGATGGAAGATCATCCCCGTGGGCACCGTTTCAGTGGCGGCGTCCTACCTGCTCTCCGTCTGCGTGGCCGAGCTCGCGCTGGGACTGTGGAGCTAGGTCTCGTCCCAGTCACCGGGTCTGCGTCGAGACCCACGCGAGAATGAAATTATGAAAGAGGTTCAGAACATGGCATTCACAGAAACCGATAAATCCAACAACTCCGCCGAGTACGCCGCGGCGAGCGCCGCAATCGGCTCGAGCGTTGCAGAGAATAAGGCCGATCTGCTCAAGCTCAGCCACCAGATTCACGACAATCCCGAACTCAGTTTTGAGGAGAGGGAAACTACCGCGCTGATCCAAAAGTTCCTCCGCGACCGCGGATTCAACGTGGAGGCAGGGGTCTACGGCATTCCCACCTCGTTCAAGGCAGTCGCAGGCAGCGGCGACTTCCACGTCACCATCTGCGTCGAATACGACGCGCTGCCCGGAATTGGTCACGCCTGCGGCCACAACATCATCTCCACCATGTCGATCGGCGCCGGCCTCGCACTCAAGCCGCTCGTTGACGAGCTGGGCATCACGCTCACGCTCTTGGGGACGCCCGCCGAAGAGCACGGCGCAGGCAAGGCCATCATGCTGGAGCACGGCGGATGGGAAGACGCCACCATCTCCCTCATGTGCCACCCCGACCCCGGTGACGACGACATCATGTGCGAAAAGACGACGACGCGGGCGGTCGATCGCGTCAACGTCACCTATACGGGACGCGCGGCCCACGCGGACGCCTTCCCCTGGATGGGAGTCAACGCAGCCGCCGCAACCGTCGTCGCACAGGTGAGCATCGGATTGCTGCGCCAAACTCTCGACGCTCAAGTCCATCTCAACACCTACGTCGCCGAGGCGGGCGACGCCACCAACATCATCCCCGGGACCAGCGAAATGCGCGCGGAGGTGCGCGCCGACTCCGAAGAGGTGCTTGAGGACGCGCGCACCCGCATGCTCGCCTGCTTTGAGGCGGGTGCCGTGGCGACCGGTTGCTCGTGGGAGTACGAGCAAGCCGAGCCCCGCTACCGCGAGCTCAAGCAGAATCCGGTGCTGGCGGCCCTGTGGGACACCGCCATCGCCAGCACGGGACGCACGGTGAGCCCGACCCGCGGCATGCACGGCGCCAGCACCGACATGGGTAACGTGACGCAAGTCGTGCCCGCCATTCACCCCGCGATCTCTGTGCTGGGCAGCACCAACTCGCCACACAACGCGGCCTTCGCTCAAGACGCCGCCTCACCCGCGGGAGATCAGGCCTGTCTCGACGGTGCGGTCGCCATCGCACGCACCGTGTTGGGCGCCGCCAGTGGAACGGCACGTGAGGACTTCCTCACCGCACAGGCTGCACGGCCTCGCGGCGCAACGATGGTTCCGGCCGTACAGAAATAACGACAGAAGTAACGAATACGACCATCCCGGTATTCAATGCCCGCCACTGCACACAGTGACGGGCATTTTTATGCTCAAGTTTGAGGAATCTCACTGTGGGGAGCTGGACAACGAGCGAACTCAACGCATACATTGAGAGTACTCACAACGAGGTGGAGCGAAAGAGAGTTCATCAATGCAGACCAACGACAGTGGCGCAGAAGACGGCCGTCCCGCAACCTTCAATGTTCAGACATTCCTCGATCATCTCGATCACCTCTTTGCCACGAAGCAGGCGAGCGAACTCGCCGAGCCATTCCTCCTGAAATCACTCGAACAAACTCGGGGGCTCAACGACCACGGCGCAGAACTGACCGTGCTCAACGAACTCATGGGCTTCTACCGCTCTCACAGTGACCACGAGAAGGCACTCGACGCCACGCGCCAAGCCCTCGACCTCGTCCGCGCACTCGATATCGACGGAACCGCGCCCGCAACAACCACTCTGATCAACGCGGCGACCGCATACCGAGCCGCCCACCGCTACGATGAAGCGCTCAGCCTCTATCGGGAAGCACTCGACGCAAGCGTCGAAACCCTCACATCGAACGACCGAAAACTCGCGGCGCTCCACAACAACCTCTCCATCGCCTACTCGGATCTCGGTCGTTACGACGAGGCGCAACAGGAGCTCGACACGGCACTCGAAATTCTCATCTCCTCCTCCCCAGATCCCTCGACCGACATCGACGTCGGTTCCACTCACGCGAACCTCGCCTTGGTGTGCTCGAGGAACGGGCAGAAAGACGAGGCCGAGGCCCACGTCGAAAAGGCCATGCGCATCTTTGCCAAGGGTGGTAACGAAGACGTTTCGCATTACTCCTCCGCCCTGGCGGCCGCGGGAGAAGCCTTCTTCCACGCGGGAAAGTTCTCGGAGTCCATCGACACGTACAAGCGTGCGCTCGATCTCATCGCACGCTCCTACGGGACCGACAACGACTACTACTCCATCACGTCCCAGAATCTGGAGGAAGTCGTAGCTGCGGCGGAGGAACACACTCCGCAGGTCACCTCCACGCATCCGCGCATCACCGGTCTCGAGCTCTCCCGCCGCTTCTGGAACGACGTCGGAGCGCCTCTGATCGCAGAAAAGTACGAACGTGTTCGGGGGCGCATCGCGGCGGGCCTCGTCGGTCACGGTTCAGAGGCTTACGGCTTTGACGACGAATTCAGTCGCGACCACGACTTCACTCCGCGCTTTTGCCTCTGGCTCACCGCCGCGGACAACGCCGAATTTGGAGCGCAATTGCAGCGCGACTATGACGCGCTCCCACAGGAATACCTCGGTTTCGCGCGCTCGGGGCCACAGGTTCAGCGCACGCCGCGTTCGCAAGGATCCGCCAAGCGCGACGGCGTTTTCTCCATCCCTGACTTCTACGAATCCATCACCGGGCTCACGAGCGCGCCCGGCGGCGACGAATCTCACGCCGTCCACTGGCTCATGATCGATGAGGCGACCTTCGCCGCCGCCACGAACGGACAGGTTTTCTCCGATTCCCTCGGTGAATTTAGCCGCGAGCGCGCCCAGTTCAAAGCGATGCCCGACGACGTCCGCCTCAGCCTCATCTCGCGCAGGTTGGGGATGATGTCACAGGCCGGCCAATACAACTTCCCTCGCATGATCGCCCGGTTGAACACTGCGACAGAAACGAACGCGGGAACGGGGGCAGGCGCGGCCGCATGGCGCAGCCTCAACGAATTCATTCACGCGGCCGCCTCGCTCGTCTTCTTGGTCAACGATCCGTCGGCGGTCGGCTATCTGCCGTATTACAAATGGGAAATGGCGGCGCTCAAAAAGATCAGCGCACGTATGGGAACGCGGCTGGCGGGGGTTGCAGACCATCTCGAGCACATCATGGAGAACGCTTCTGCAGCGTGTTTGCCACTGAAGCACTCCGAACTCTCCACCCGTGATCTCGGTGGCTATGACGTCCCCCATGCCCCGGCGGCAGACGCCATTTACCAAGACATCGCCGCGATCAGCGCACTCGTTGTCCGCGACCTGCGAGCCGAAAAGTTGACGACGAGCACGGAGACCTTCCTCGAGTGGCAGCGGCCCTACGTGGAGGAAGCAATCGCGAACCCTCAGCTCAAAAGCCTCTAACCAGTAAGTTTCAATCACAAGGAGCACCGAATATGAGCGGGAATACAGAGACCGAAATCCCCCAGGCGAACAGCAAAGCAAAGGCATTCACCAAGCTGGTGGAAACGATCGTGATGACCGAGTGGGCTCAATTTCAGGAGGTCAACAACGAGGGCGGCCCCGCGAATTGCCAAGGCAACTGGCCGACATTTTTCCAGATGCGTGCGAGCCAATTCATGACGTGGAACACAGTGCTCCTCGAGTCCTATCAGGCGGATCTCGATCGGGCGAACGAGACGGGACGGAACCTGCTCACTGAGAAATACGGTCTCATGATGGCCACCACCGACCCCGAATATTTTCATAAAAATCTCGAGGCGTATATGCCCCGCATCAACGAAATACGCCGAGAACAGCAGGAACGCATCATCACGATCCAGGTGGCGTGGGCCTACGATTTCCGTGACCGCTACCCCAAGCTCGGCGATGCCATGCGCGTCCTGCGAACGAGCGAGGATACCCCCGAGGCCACCTCTTTCGAGACTTACCTGCGCGCCGAGATGAGCACCTATTCGCAGACCACCCTCGACCACTACCAGGACCTCATCGTCGCCGACCGGGAGGCGGGTCTCAACATCACTGAACAGACAATTCTCTCCACGGTTCGACTCGGTGGCTTCTCCAGTCTCGAGGAGGCCGAGGCGGCACAGTAACTTCGAAGTTCGAGTAACTTCGGGAAACGAGTGCGGGCGTCAGTATTTGCGCGTCGGTAACGCCTCGGCGGCATTGTCGGCAGTAAAGACCTTCGAGGTGATCGTCGTCGTCGAGGCGACCTTTTTGCCGGCGAGGACCCTACTCACCAGGGACGCCGTCTTCTCGCCAAACAGCGGATTATATTCGATGACCAGGGCGAATTTCCCGGCTATGAGGTCCTTGAGAGCGGCCTTGGTGCCATCGATGGTGACGATTTTGATGGAGTCGGAGAGTCCCGCATCCTCGACCGCCTCGGCCGCACCCATGCCCATCTCGTCGTTTTGAGCGAATATGAACGCGAGATTGTCGTCCTTGAACTTCTCGAGGAGCTCCTTCGTCTGCTTGAGGGCCGTCGCGGAGGTCCAGTCCCCTTCAGCGGAGTCCACCACGGCGATGTTGTCGTGGATCGTCGCGTCCCACGCTGCGGTGCGTTGCGCGGCGGTGGAGGTCGTCGAAGGACCCTCGAGGACGAGGCCCTTGGCTCCCTTGGGGAAAGTCTTGTTGATGAAGTTCGCCGCCTGCTTGCCCGCCCAACTGTTGGAGGGTCCAATCTTGGCGGTGTACAGCGAGGTGTCGTCCGGTTCAATCGTTCGGTCCAGCAGGAAGACCGGTATGCCCGCCTTCTTTGCCTTCTTCAGCTCGCCCTCCCAACCGCTTGCCTGCACCGGAGACAGCAGAATCGCACTGACCTTGTCCCGGATGAACTTGTCGACCGACGCCACCTGATCGCTGTGCTCACCGTTGGGCATGTACACCACTTCCATGCCCGCCTCCTTGAGCGCCGTCTGCACGTCTCGCTCATTGGCGGTGCGCCACGAGGTTTCGGGGCCGATGGCCGCGTATCCCACAAGCGGGGTTTCCTTGACCTTGGGAGTGGTCTGGGAACCCGTGTCTTTCTTCGTCTCACTGACCTGCCCGCACGCGGAGGCGCCGAAAAGCACGCCAAGCACGACCACAATGGCCGTGACGATGACGGATAGTTTCTTCTTCATGGTGCGCTCCTAGCGGGTTCGTACACGCCGATTATATCGACAGGACCTCCTCACGGCTCAGGAGCGCCACTCCAGAGGCGAGGCTGCGCGAATGGGTGAGGGATATTTTCCACTCGAGACGGGTGGAAGTATCCGCCACATCAATGCTTACTGAGGATCTCAGGATCGCCGCGTAATCACTCGAGAGAACGACCGCCGGGCACCCCTTGGAGTTGCTGAGGATTTCGATTTTCTTCCATTCAAACTCGTCGAGACTCAGCGGAAAGGCCGCCTCCCCCAACGCCTCTGTCCACGCCTTGACGACGCACTCCTTGCCGGCCCAGCACGCCGCGAGATGCCGCCCTTCCAAATCTGCTTTCGCTTCGGCCTTGCGTCTAGCCTGACGACGTTCACGCGACGAAAACAGCTCGCCGAACCGCGTACCGGGTTCGGCGAGCTGGGCTTCGATATCTGCGATGTCGGCAATATCGTGGCCAACTCCCAAAAGAGTGCTCGTTGTGGTCTTCACAGACACCATTACTACTCGGTTTTATTCGTTCGTGCTCGACCCGGCATCCGCTGCACCGTCACCTGTGGTGTCATCTCCAGTGTTTTTGCCAAGGCTCTCATCAAACACACCCGAATCACTGAGACGCGCCTGCGGGTCGAGCAGCATGGCGATCTCGATCTCGTGACTGTCCTGATGGCGGTCCTGGGTGAAGCGACGGTTGTCGATTGCCTCGTACAGCGGAGCGGCACCCATCATGCCCTTCTGACGACGCCTGCTTCCCGCTTCCAATCGCTGATTGGCACGCCGACGCCAAACCTCCAGTGCCTCCTCACCTGCGAATGCCGCCACCGAAGCCTCAAAGGCTCCGGGGTGCACCACCGCGACGAAACCGGAGACGTGACCGAATCCGAGCGAGGTTGCCAGACCCGCCTTGATGGTCTGCACACCACCGAGGTGGAGCGGGCTGCGCAACCAGACGAGATAGTCGTCGGAGCGCATCTTCGGATCCAAGCAGTCCAACGCCGCATTCCCGGGGATAACACCCGTCGAGAACATCTGCGTCAGCCCGTTGACCTGGAAAATGGCGGCTCCGCCCTTCGCGTGTCCGGTGAGCGTCTTCTGCGACACGACGTACAAGGGGTTGCCCGTCGTGCGCCCGATGGCCTGCGCCACCACGTTGTGCAGCTCTGCCTCGTTGGGATCGTTCGCATTGGTAGAGGTGTCGTGCTTGGACACCACCGCGATGTCGTCGGCTGCCACGCCCAACGCAGCGAGCTGGCGCACCAGGAGCGAACCCGTCCCTCCACGAGCGGCGGCCACCGCTCCCAAGCCCGGAGCCGGGATCGAAGTGTGGGCTCCGTCGGCGAAGGAGTGGACGTAGCCCACGACCCCGGCGACCGGCAATCCCATCTTCAGCGCAATGTCACCGCGCGTGAGCAGAATCGTGCCACCGCCTTGCGACTCGAGGAATCCTCCACGGCGACGGTCTCCCGCACGGGAGAAGAAGCGCGGCTCGATCCCCTTGGCATACATCTTGGCGGAGTCGGCGGTGGCGTTCATATAGCCGAAGCCGTTCACCGATTCCACGCCGATGTCGTCGATGGCGCCGGTCACGACGAAGTCCGCCTTGCCCAGCTTGATCTTGTCGAAGCCCTCCTCCAGCGAGATCGCGGCCGTGGCACACGCCGAAACCGGCTGAACCATATTTCCGTAACCGCCGATGTAAGACTGCATCACGTGAGCCGCCACCACGTTGGGCAGGGCCTCTTGGAGGATGTCGCTCGGATATTCCTTGCCGAGGAAGCGGTCGAGATACAACTTCCTCATGGACGCCATGCCACCGAAGCCGGTTCCCTGCGTCGAGGCGACCAGCGAGGGATGCACGTTCTGCAGGATTTCAACGGGGCTGAACCCCGCGGAAATGTAAGCGTCCACAGTCGTCACGATGTTCCACAACGCGATGGGATCGACATCACCGATCATGGACGCCGGAATTCCCCACTTCTCCGGGTCGAAACCGGCGGGGAACTGGCCGCCGACAGTGCGCGTCATAGTGGCACGACGCGGGACTCTCGCCATGGCCCCCTTCGTGCGGCTCACCTGCCATTCACCCTGTTCCTCGTCGAAGAACGCGGAGGTGTGTTCGGGATCAGAGGCGACATACTCCTGCGCCAGTTCCTTACTCGCGACAGAGAAGGCGACGTCGTGATCGAGGAAGATCGCCGTCTCCTCCTCCGAGGCGCCGTCGGCGTAGTCGTTGCCCATGCCCTTTTCGAAAGGCCTGATGCCGGAACGCGCAGTGACCTCGTCACCGTAGCGCTCTGCGATCTCCTCCTCCGGGACAAGCGTTCCCTCGGTGTCGTACCAACCCGGCGTGGGGGAATCTTGCCAGCTCAGCAGGCCCATATTCCACGCGAGCTCCAGAATTCCAGCGGCGCTCAGCTCGACGGTTCCATCGGAATGGATGCCTAGCTCTGCGTCGAGGCGCGTGCGGCCTGAACCCCACGGCCCGAGTTCTCCCACCGACACGATGACCACTTGGTCCTCGGGGCGAGCAGTGATCGAGGTCCATTCACTCAGGTCCACCGCCGGCTGATGCGCCGAACGTGGGCTTGGAAGCGCCTTGATGACTGCGTCGTCGGACACCGTGAAGGGCTGTGAGCCCAGCGCGCCCTGCGGACTGGTGGCCTCCAGAGCTTGAGCACGCCGTGTCTTGCGCTCCTCGGCCTTCGCCCACAGTTGCTTGAGGTCGATGGGTTGATCTCCCAGTCCTCCCGTGAGATCGAGCGAGATTGGGCCGTTGTGTTCGGCCTGCGCACGCGAGCTCGCAGAAGCGAGGTCGACGAGTTTCTTAGAGATCTCCTCGGTCGAATAGGTGTGAATGCCTTCCGACTCCACTACCTCGACGAGGGGATCGTTGCCCTTCATGAGCCCCGTGCCCCTCACCCATCCGATGCGCGGATGAGCGAAGGTGACGCGATCGGCCCAGTCATGCTCGACGCGAGACCTGTTGAGAATTGCATCGAACGCGGACTTCACCTCTCCGTAAGCGCCGTCTCCACCGAAAATGCCGCGGTTAGGGGAACCCGGCAGCACCACGTGCAGCTTGTGCGCCACGTCGGAATCCGCTCCGATGGCGGCGAGACCCGCGATCGCGCGTTCCACGCCCCAGAGCATGAGGCGAGCCTGGGACTCGAAGAGCTCACCGGAGTCGTTCAAGGTCCCGTGCACCGCGGGAGCGGCGAAGGGGAAGAACAGGTCCGGCTCGTAGGCCGGCTTGATGATGGTGACCGAGGCCCCCACCGTCTCCTTCTGCTCGGAACCAATCCAGTTCACCACCGCATCCACGTCGCGGTAGCTGGAGAGATTCGCCGGGAGGAGCCACAGCTGGGCGGCCCCCTGCGCGTGAGTGCGGTAGAGCTGCTTGGCCCACTGAACCGTCTCCTGCGAGAAGCTGTGGCTCGTTGCCACCACCGTCGCACCTCCCGCGAGCAGTCGCGCCACCACTTGAGCGGCGATGGAATTGCGCCCCACGCCCGTCACCACGGCAATCTGTCGGTTGACGTCGCTGACGACGTCACGCGTCGCCTCGTCCGCAATCTCCACGTATCTGCGAGCGAGGTCGTGATTGCCAGCCTCGCGAGCGCGCTGGGCATACCATGTCGCCTGCGCGGCGACTTCGGCTCCGGCACCCACGAAGCTCAACTGCATGAGACGCTCCTGCTCGGAGCCAGACGCCGCAACGGTGACCGAGCTGTCGGTGTCCGTCGTCACGACGAAGAGACGCGCCAAATCCTCTCGGGCGCTCGCCCATCGATCGTCGAAGAGAACGGCCTTGCGCTCGTCGAAGCGCGGCGCCACCTGTGCCGGCCAATCGGAGCCGAGCTCGGTTTCGACCGCCTGCAGCAGCGCCGCTTCCTCGTCGTCGGAAGACGTGCCGCTCAGGTCGTCGCTCGGGGAGGTCTGCACTCCCAATTCTTTGAGCACGAAACGCGCGGTCGAGGCCAAAAGCCCCTTGTCCCCTATCAGCTTGTCTGAGAATTCCGTCAGTGCCGCCGAATCGACGACCGCACCACCCGCGGCTCCAGCCGCGCTGGGGAGCGAAACGGAAACTCCTCGTGCCGCCGCGACCGCTTCGACCGCGGAGTCGATGAGCTTGTCTGCGGCCGCCTTGGACGACACCGGCTCTGTGGGGAGCACCGCGAGGTCTCCGCCGCGCGTGCTGGCCCCCTCGCGGGTGTCGAGCAGCAGGGACGCCGTGGTCCAAGCACTCCAGCCGTCTCCCAACTGCCACACGCCGTTGACACGTTCCTTGACGTAGGCGGCTTTGACGCCCGCGGCACCGAAGAGCGCCTTGAGGCGATCGCGTACCGCTTCACCGACCACAGGTCCGAAGGGCTGATAATTGGGAGCGACCTTGTCGACGATGCCCGCGAGCGCCTTCATGGCGGCCTCGGCAGCACCTTCGACGCTGGCCACGCCCAGCTCGGAACTGATGTCCATGAGCAATTGGTTGCGCCTCGAGGACACGCCGTTGGTGAGCGTGTCTGTGGTGTCGGCGTCGCCAATCTGCTCGATGCGAATCTTGGTGGCGTGCGCGATGAGAACCACGATGGCGTCCGAGGCCTTGAAACTCAAGTCTGCGGGACGTTCACCGGAGGAGGGCGCCGACGCCGGGACAGCGGTGGCGACCGGTGCGACTGGCGCCTGCGCGGACGTGGCGGGGGCCTGTGCGGGACTTGCCTCGGGGGCGTTAGAAGCCCCAGAAGTCGCGGACTCCTCCACGTGCGCCACCGTGTCGACCGGCTCGCTTTCGGTGACCAGCGCGTCGGCATCCGTGTCTGTCATGGACACGCGCATGGCGTCGCGTCCCACGTTGTAGACACTCACATCGCGCGAGGCGTAGGCCGGCATCGCCAAGGTCTTGGCCGCGAGGTTCGCCAGCGTGGGAGCATTGCCGAGACCGACCTCGACATACTGCTCCACACCCAGGCCACCATTGCCCGTGGCGCTAAACAGCAGATTCTGGGTTTCGATCCATCGCACCGGTGATGCGAACTGCCAGCTGAGGAGCTCCGTGAGGAACACGCGCCCGAGCTTCTGCTCGTCCGCCGCGTAAGCGTCCCACAGCATCCCGTCGTCCAGCAGGTCCTGCAGGCGCTGCGAAGGCACCACCTCGAGAATCGTGCGGGCGAAGTCCTTCGTCATCTCGAAAGGCTGGGCCACCAGGTTGGGGATGTAGCGTCCCACCAGTCGCTGATAGTCGATGTGGGCTGGAAGCAGCTCGTCGAGCTTGTCACGGAATTCCGGTACACCCTTGCGCAGCAGAGTGGAGTGGAAGGGAACGTCGATGCCGGGAACCAGCATGAACGCGGGTTTGCCACCAAACTCGGCGGCGCGTCTCTCGGAGTCCTTCTTCAAATAGGCGAGTCCTGCAATCGTTCCGGCCACCGCATATTGGGCGCCGGAGAGGTTGTAGTTGACGATTTCGAGGAATTCACCGGACTCCGCGCTCACCTGCTCGATGTAGGCCTTGACCCCTGCGTCGCCGAGTCCGAACTGGTTGGGGCGCAAGGCTCCCATGCGATAGTTCGACCGACCACGGCTGTCGCGCTCGATGAGGTGGTGCATGGTGGATCCGCGGTGGAACACCAGTTCCAACTCAGTCTCGAGCGGAATAATCTGGGCGAACGAGCTGAGGGCGTCGTACTCGCCGAGTGAATGGCCGGCGAAGTAGGCGGGGTCGACGACCACGCCCTGCTCGCGCAGCCGCGCGGTCTGTGCGAAGGCGACCGTAGCGAGTGCCACCTGAGTAAATTGCGTCAGATTGAGCAGACCGTCCGGGTGCCTGTACGTCACGCCATTGGCCGTCAGCTGCTTCGGGTTATCCCTCACCACGGCGAGAATCGAGAAACCGAGCTTGCCGCGCGTCAGCCTATCTGCACGCTCCCACGTCTGGCGAGCAGCCGGCGAGGCGGACCGCTCATCGAGCACCATTCCCTGCTTTTGAATTCCCTGACCGGGATAGACGTACGCCGTCACCGGAGCGCTCGTCACTGCCGTGGCCCGGGACACGATTGCCTTGTCGATGCGTGCGGTGACCTCGAGGATCAATCCGCCGTGCTCGACCTTGCCGACGCGCTCGACTGATATTTCCACGTGGTCGCCGAGCTGCACCATGCCGTACATGTTGTACGTCCATCCGACAATCTCGTAGTGCGCGCCCACCTCATCGAAGGCCTGAACCGCGTGCTGAGCCGTGGCAGAGAGCCACATCCCGTGCACCAGAGGTGCCTGGAGACCAGAGACAGCGGCGCCTCGATACGACGTGTGAATGGGATTGAAATCGCCGGAAGTTCGAGCGAAGGCGGTCATGTCGTCGGGTGCGACGACGTTGACACGACGCACCAGGCGGCGAGGCGTCTCGCTGTGCTCAACCTCGAGCCCGCCGAAGTCGGCCGCCGGAATCGGCAGCTCCGACGAGTAGGCGCGGCCACGAATGGCGAAGCGCTCCACCTCGTCAACCAGAACAGTGCCATCCGAGGCGCGGTGTTCCACGTGAATGGTCACGACGCGTCCGGAAGCAGACTCACGGTAGTCCTCTGCCCAGCTGGTGAGCTCAATCGTCTCTCCGACGTGACTCAGAACCGTTGCATCGTCGGCGCTCAGGCGGACGAGGTGATCGAGGTGCACGGCGTTGAGAAGACCCTCAATGACGGGGAATCCATCGACGTAGACCGAGCCCAGTGCCGCGTAAATGGCGGGCCAGGCGGGTCCGACGAAGGCGTCGGGCACGATGGCGGTCGGCTGCAATGCACTCGGCAAAGCACCGCCCGTCACGACTTCGTGATCCACACCGAGATTGGCGCTGAAGGTGTAGCTGGAATGGACGAGTCCGAAGGGGCGCTCGACGCTGACCGCACTCGCGGAAGTGTCGACCTGCGGCATTTGACTCAACACGTCACCCGTGATCGCGGTGTTGCCGACTCCCGCGGTTGCGGCGAGCATGTCGTAGACGTGACGCGGCAGACGCGAGCGGTCGACGATGGGAAGTTGCTCGGGCTGTGCCGCGTCAATCGTCAGCGGAATGACGATGTGTCGCACCGCGTGCTTCGCCGTGCCACCGTCCGGGTCGTTGTCCCAGAAAGTGTCGAGATTGATGTCGAGGTCGAAGAGCTGCTCGCTCTCGCTGGCCTGTGCCCGCGCTTGCGGATCCTCGACCTCACGAATGACGTAGTGACTATCGCCGTGAGAGGTCCCGAATGCGGGATTGTCGGTGAGGTGACTCACCCACGAGATGTGGGGACTGTTGCGGATGAAGTCCTCGCCGTTGCCTGCCCCTTGAAGGACCGAGAAAGCGGCGACTCCGGATTCGGCAGTGTTGCGCTCCGCACGGCGTAGCGTGGCGGCGTCGAAGCGAGCGAGGATGTCGGCGATGGGCTCGTTGACGGTCGTGATGCCCGCCACGGAGATCGGCCCGGGAATGATGCGCACGGAATCGGCAGGATATCGGGGATCTTCAGACTGCCACAGCTGATCCTGGCCCCACCACCGCAGCAGATCTCCGTCGATGACGGGGACGAAGGGCAGAGGCTTGGGATATTCACGCAACAGCCCTGGGAACCACGCGGCATCCACGGGACTCACCTTGATTGTTGCCGCTTGCGGGTACGCATTCGACAGTTTTTCGAGCGCGGAGGTCGGATCCTCTACATCTGCGACGGAGGCGAACAGCGACATGAATTCGCCCTGCTCCTGGGCGCTGACGCGCGCCTCGATGCGGTGCAACAGGTGAAGGAAGCGATCCACGTAGGTCGGGTCCGCCCAGGGAGCGGACAGCTCGGCGAAGCGGGTGGCCCACTCGAGATAGGTCATTGACTCCACGTCGCCAAAGTACGGCTTCGCTGTCTTGTCGAGCGCCGCGATGATCTCGTCGCGCTTGCTCACGAGTTCTTCGGGATGCTGCTGGGCATGGGCGATGAGACGTCCGGCGCGGGCGGAGGAGTTCTCGAGTTCGTAGATATCTGCACGCAGATGGCTCAGGCCGGAGGCGACGCCGCCGATGGACGATCCAGCGGGGACCCATTTCTCACCGAGTGGCGCAAACGGATCGTCGTCGTTGGTTCGCAAGGCCTCGGTTGGGATTCCCGGGGTTTCCACCAGCGCCTGTTTCACCTGCGGGCTCGTGTGCGCCTCCTTGGCGGTCATCGCCGCGGTGCCGACGAGAACGCCGTCAACCGGCATCGCTCGCAGGCCGTAGTGTGAAGACCAATCGCCGCTGATGTACTCCGCCGCACGTTCCGGGGTACCGATGCCGCCACCGGCGACGAGAACGATATTGGGCTGCCGACGCACTTCCGCATACGTGCTCATGAGCAGATCGTCGAGCGACTCCCACGAATGGTGTCCCCCGGCGACTCCGCCCTCAACCTCCATGATGATCGAAATCGGCGCAACCGCCTCGGCGATGCGCACCACCTGACGAATCTGATCGACGGTACCCGGCTTGAACGCCACGTACGGCAGGCCGTCGGCGCGCAGACCATTAACCAATTCCACCGCCTCGTCGAGCTCGGGAATACCCGCAGAGATGACGACGCCGTCGATGGGAGCACCCGAGGCGCGCTTCTTGGGAACGATACGCGTGGAGCCAAACTGCAAGTTCCACAGATATCGATCCATAAACATTGCGTTGAACTCGACAGTGCGCCCCTCGTCGAGCATCTTTTCGAGCTGGCTCACGTGGCCGTCAAACACCTCTTCGGTCACCTGACCGCCACCGGCGAGCTCCGCCCAATATCCGGCGTTAGCGGCGGCAGCGACGATCTCGGGATCCACCGTCGTCGGAGTCATGCCGGCCAGCAGGATAGGAGAACGCCCTGTCAGCTTCGTGAAGGCGGTTGTCACCTTCTTGCCGGCGCCTGTTTCCACGACGCCGGGGGCGAAGTTTCCCCAATCCTGCGTGCGCTGTGGCTCAAAGTCGCTCTGTGAACCCAATTTTTCGCGAGCGCCGACGGTCGAAGCGTCCACGACGCCGGCTCCCGAGCCCTCCACCAAACCCAACGTCAGCTTGCCGGCGGTCTGCCCGGGGCCGAGGTCCACAAACCACACGTCCTGGGACGTCGTGGTATCCGTGACGGAGTTCACCTGCTTATTCCAATCGACCGCGCCCACCAGGACCTGTTGAGCCAGACGCGCGGCGAGTGAGACGTCGAGTCCGCACAGCTGGGCCCACTGCGACACGAGGTCAACGGCCGGGCTCAGGAGTTCGGAGTGGAACGGGATGGTGACCTCGAGATACTCGAGTGTCGGGGAGAAAACGCGACCGCCGCGCACCTTGTTCTTGCGCAGCGACTCCTGCTTGCGATGCTCTGAGTCCACCAGAGCCGAGAAACGCTCAAGATCCTCGGGATAGCCAGACACGACGAAGCTGTCACAGCTGTTGCGCACTCCGACGCTGATCGGGCCACGGGTTTCTCCCAGACGAGACACGATGGCGGCAATTTGAGCCTCCGTTGCGTCCTTCACGCTCATCATGGGGGTGGGGCTCAGGGATGAGCGCGACGCTTGCGGAACGGTCGAGG
Organism: Bifidobacteriaceae bacterium; assembly: GCA_022649925.1. Classification (GTDB taxonomy): domain Bacteria; phylum Actinomycetota; class Actinomycetes; order Actinomycetales; family Bifidobacteriaceae; genus JALCQC01. Next base: position 20,607 of record JALCOX010000019.1, read on the forward strand.
CCGCTCCCCCACGTTCACGCCACACGCGCGTTCCGGCCACTCCGATGAGGCGTGCAATGCCGAGAAGTTGGATGAGCGCCTCGTCGGGGGAACCCCCGTTGCCCGCCGCCGAACGAATTGCTGTGACGGCCTCCTCTGCCAGCATTCCCTGCGAGTGGCCCAGCACTGCAACCGGCTCCGAGCCCAGATTCAGCCCCTGCGCCTGCGCGTCGAAGATCGCACCGATCTGTGAGAGGAAGATTCCTGGAACGCTGACGGTGGCAGCGGCAGCTGCGCCCAGGCGCGCCGAGTTGGCGGCCCACCCGAGCAGATCGACGCGCTTACCGTTTGTTGCAAGGATCTCCGGCGTCACTGCGCTCAGCAGTGTCTCCGACTTCTCGGCGTACGAGCTCAGGCGCGCAGCGAGATCGGGATCGTCCATCAGCTCCACCATCGCCGACGTCCAAGGCGTGGACTGGCCCGCGAACGTAAGGACGTAGGGCTGGGCGGCGAGGCGGGAGAAGAAGGCGGTTGTCATAGTGTTTCCTTTTTGATGTGGTGCTGTGGTGTCAAAAGTATTGAAAGTGTCAGAGGCGGGCTGGGTACTCATAGCGGCTGATTTCCATGGCGCTTGGGGGCACCGCGGCGCTGCTTTTTGTCTTTCAGCAGCTCGAGTGAGTGCGCGATGATATCGCGAGTTTCCTCGGGGTCGATCATGGCGTCCAATTCTCCAATTTCGAGGGAAAGATTTGCGTTGAGAGTGCTGTGTTCATAGTCGGCGACGAGCTGGGCACGCAGTTCCTCTACATCCTTGCCGGCTTCCTTCGCCTTTTGGAGATCCTTACGGTGGATGATGTTGACCGCTCCGGCGGCCCCCAACACTGCGATCTGAGACGTAGGCCATGCGTAGTTGAGATCAGCCCCGATGGATTTGGAGCCCATCACAATGTAAGCGCCGCCGAAGGCCTTGCGCAGCACCACCGTGACCATGGGAACCTGCGCGTTGCCGTAGGCGTAGATCACCTTGGCCCCACGACGGATGATTCCCGCATGCTCCTGCTCGGTTCCCGGCTTGTAACCGGGAACGTCCACCAGGGTGAGGATGGGAACACCAAAGGCGTCGCACAGACGGACGAAGCGTGCGACCTTCTCCGAGGAATCGACGTCGAGGATTCCCGCCATTCTGTTGGGCTGGTTTGCCACGATTCCCACGGGCGATCCGTCGATGCAGGCGAAACCGACAACCGCCGAGGTCGCGAACAGCTCGTGCACCTGCACGAATTCGCCGTAGTCCACCAGGCAGCGGATCACCTCCGTCATGTCATACGGGGCGCGCTCGTTGTCGGGGACGATGGTGGCAATGTGTCGACGCGCCGTTTCGTCGCTGTGACCCGCCGCGTAGCTGTACTGCGGCGCAGCAGCCCTGGCGTTGCTCGGCAAATAGCTGAGGACCACGCGCGCATAGTCGATCGCGTCAGCCTCATTCTCCGCGAGGTAGTGGGCTACACCCGAGACCGAGCTGTGCACCATGCCACCTCCGAGTTCGTCAAAGGTCACGGACTCCCCCGTCGCAGTCTTCACCACGTCGGGGCCGGTGACGAACATATTTGAATTTTCCTTGGTCATGACGATGAGATCGGTGAGTGCCGGGCAATACACGGCGCCACCTGCACAGGGTCCAAGGATCAGTGAAATTTGCGGAATGTAGCCTGAGGCGTCACACGTCTTGCGGAAGATGCGACCGTATTGCGTCAGCGCCGCCACGCCTTCCTGAATGCGGGCCCCGCCAGAGTCGATGAGCGCCACCACGGGCACTCCCATATCGATCGCCTTGTCGAGGAGGTGACAGATCTTCTCCCCCTCCGCCGTTCCCAGCGTTCCACCCTTGATGGAGAAATCCTGGGCGTAGACGGCCACGGTCCGTCCGTAGATCTTGCCAAATCCGGTGATGACAGCGGCTCCGGGGTTGCCTTTGCCGATATTTCCACCGCGGAAGCGCCCAAGTTCCTCGAAACTTCCCTGGTCGAACAACAGATCGAGGCGCTCGCGGGCCGTGTACTTTCCCTTGGAATGTTGGCGCTTGCGAGCGCCGTCCTCGGCGCTCTGGGCGAGCTGTGCGGCCGCCTTGATGATCTCTCTCACCGGTTGCTGGCTGAAGTCTCCATCAGAGGGCGTGGAATCAACGTGGGGTGCAATCGTTGCGGTCATTTCTCGTCCTTTCCTTCACCGGCCGAAGATTTCTCAGAGGAGGCCGTCTTCACATCGGATGTCTGCGACAGCTTCACCAAGACGTCGCCGGCGTCAACGCCCTGCGAAGGTCCCACTAAAATCTCGTCGACCGAACCGGCGAGCGGTGAATACACGTAATTTTCCATTTTCATGGATTCGAGCACGATGAGAAGGTCTCCCTTGGCAACCGACTGCCCGGGGGCGACGCAGACACGCGTCACGACGGCCTGCATCGGTGCACTGATGTTGCCGCCATCCTCGTGACTCGTATGCTCCGAGTCGACGGGGGCGCGCGAGCCCTGACCGCGCAGCGGTTGACTGAGCGGCTTGGCCTTGCGTCCCACGCCTGCACCCGCCGTGAAGAGCTCGGGGGGCAGCGAGAGATTGACGCGCTTGTTGTCGATCTCGATGACGAAGGTCTCGTTGCCCGCGCTCTCCGTCTCTTCGTTTCCGGTTCCAGCGGAAGCGGTGAGGGAGGACGGCTGTCCCGAACGTGCGGATTCCGGGGGTGCCGTGAGGTACTTCTTCTCGAGCCACTTGGTGGTCACTGCGAAGTCGCCATCGGGCGCGGTGAAGTCCTCGTCGGTGAAGATCTTTTCAAAGAGGTCCTTGGGGGTTGGCACACCCTCGATGCTGAGTTCCCTCAATGCCCGAAGGACTCGGGCGATGGCCGCATCGCGAGTTTGGGCCGTGACGATGAGCTTTCCCATCATGGAGTCGAATTTCGCAGAGACCACATCCCCGGGGGTGACGCCCGAGTCGACGCGGATTCCGGGACCGGAGGGCCACTCAATGCGGGTGAGCGTTCCCGACGCCGGGGTGAGATTAGTCGCCGGATCCTCGGAGGTAATGCGCAACTCAAAACTGTGACCTCTGGCTTCGGGGGCACTGCTCAAGGATTCACCCGACGCAATGGCGAGCTGTTCGCGCACCAAATCCAACCCACTGACCTCTTCACTCACGGTGTGTTCCACCTGCAGGCGAGGATTTACTTCGAGGAAGTAGACCTTCGACTCCGGGGTCACCATGAACTCACACGTTCCCAAGCCGACGTATTCCGCGGCCTCAAATAAGCGGTGAGAAAATCCCTCGAGCTGCGACGTGACGTCCGCCGTGAGGTCAGGTGCGGGAGCCTCCTCCACGAGCTTCTGGTTGCGGCGCTGAACTGAGCAGTCACGGGTCGAATACACGGTGAAGTTGCCGTGAGAATCGCGACCCGACTGTGTTTCCACATGTCTGGCCTGCGGTACGAATTTCTCAATGAAGTATTCACTGAGATCTCCGCCTTGGAGGGCGTCGTGGCTCATGTAGAAGGCGCGCAACTCGTCGTCGGTCCCTACCACGGTGATGCCCCTGCCGCCGCCGCCATCGGTGCGCTTCATCATGATGGGATAACCGTGCTGATGGGCGAAATCGAGAAGGGGCTGGATGGAGGTCACTGGGTCCGAGATCCCAGGGACCGGAGGAACCTTGGCGCGCTCAGCAAACCGGCGAGCGGTGATCTTGTCTCCCAGCTCGTCGAGAACCTCGGGATCAGGGCCAATCCATGTGATCCCTGCGGCGATGACTTTGGCAGCGAACGAGGAAATCTCCGAGAGGAACCCATATCCCGGGTGAATCGCATCGGCACCGGATCGGCGCGCCACCTCGATGAGCAGGTCCTCGTTGAGATACGTCTCGTTGTAGGTGCTACCGGGGAGAAGATACGCTTCGTCTGCCAGTCGAGTGAAAAGCGCGTCGCGGTCTGCTTCCATGTAGACGGCGACCGTCTTTATCCCCATTTCGGCGGCAGTTCTCACCACGCGCAGGGCAATCTCACCACGGTTGGCGATTAAAACCTTTTGCATCCGCACATTTCCTCTCGTCGTAGCTTCTTCATTTGCTGCCGCATCATTGAACGCCTACATCCCCGGTGGTGACCGTCAGGATTCCCCCGGCACGAGTGCGTACTACCAGTGCGGCGTCGAGGTCAATGTCGAGCGCCTGAGCGTCGAACGCTCGACTGTCCACCAAAGTGACGTGCGCTGGGCGCCCAACTGTCACGCTCTCCGCGAGAGCCAACTGTCTCAACGCCGCGTGGCTTGCCGTGGGAGTTTTGAGATATTCACTCAGGCGAACCTGGAGCTGCCGAGCAATCGCGTACGCGAGATCGTCGCGCACGCACGCATAGTCAGGCAATGGCGAGGTCGTCAAGCGATGGAGCGACGTGGCCGGGGCGGCGGGAAGCTCGTCGTGGTCCATGAAGAGATTGAGTCCGATACCGAAGACGACGACGCGCGTGCCGTCGTACTGAGCGATGGACTGGCTGAGAATCCCTCCGAGCTTGTTCCCCTCACAGAAGATGTCGTTGGGCCATTTAAGGCCCAACGGCGAACGCAGTTGAGTCCCGTATGCAGACGCAACCTCCTGCAGGGCCGCAATGACGCAGATGCCCGTCAGAGTTGTCAGCCAGCCTGTACCCAGGAGGTCTGCGCTCCGTGCGTCGAGCGCGAACACGAAAGACCCTGCGAAGGATTTGCCCGATTCCATGGTCCACGGCCTGCCAAGACGCCCCGTCCCAGCCGTTTGACGATCCGCACACAAGACGGACAGCGGGAGAAGGTCTGCATCCAACTCTTGTTCCTCACACACGTCGAGCTGGTTAACACCCTCGGTGTGCACGAACAGGGTTTGTACGGCTTGAGAAAGGGTGAGTCCCGGGTGTGAGGTCCGGTTGAGAAGCTCCCTGCGGCACCACACCATCGTGGAGTCGAGAGAATCGACTCTCGCGAACGTCCCAATCCCTGCCTCGTGCATGGAAGGAATGGCACCACTCAAGGTGCGACCTCTGTCGCCGCGCATGAGTGAAGAACCTGGTAGGGAAGGCATGGTTGCAAAATTATCAATCTCGGAGAAACGACAAAAGCACAGTTGTAACAAAAAACATCCGTGTAATTTGTATATTTCTACAAACTCAGTGGTATTCCGAGCTCCTAGCATGTGCGGTATTGCGACGCTGCACGTCGCTCGAGGTTCTCGTTTTTGTTAATCCACTCATCTCAGCAAGGACTCCCATGAATCTTCCCTTTACTCCACGTCGCTCTGAAAAGGCCGCAAGTAGCCTCTCCGTCACTACTCAAACGGCGCACCGAGGCATGGTCTCTCACATCGCCCGCAGCGCGCTGTTCACCGCCCTGCTCATCGCCTCCGCGGTGGTCGGGACCATTCCCCTGCCCGGCAATCCAGTCGGCATCACCTTGCAAACCTTCGTCCTCATGCTCATCGCACTGTGCCTGACCCCCTCCGAGGCGGCCGGCTCGGTCATCGCCTACTTGACCATCGGCGCGGTGGGATTCCCTGTATTCTCAGGCGGCATGAGCACCCTGGCCCTCATCGGCCCCAGCGCAGGGTATCTCTACGCCTTCGTTCCGGCGGTCCTTCTCACTTCACTGCTCAAACAACGCCTGCACACCTCTCGCGAGGGAATGGCACTCCTCAGAGATATTGCCGTCTGCTTCCTCGGCTGCGTCGTCGTGCCGTTGCTCTCCGGAATTCCGGTCCAGGCACTGCTCACCGGTACTCCCATTTCCACCGTCGCCACTGTCTCCCTCCCCTTTATCGTCAACGACTGCGTCAAGGTTCTCGTGGCATGCGCACTCGTGCGGGCAGGCAGCGGCATCGCAGAGCGTCTCCATCGCTGATCAGACGCCGCCGGACGCAAGCCCGAGGCGAGGTTTCGACCCCAAAAATACTCTGCGCAGGCACGGTTCGTCACACGTGCCTGCGCAGTTTTATATATCCCAGTTATGATAGAGCCAATGGAATTTTTGAGCACGAGTACGACCGCCGTATCCACGGATGGCCCGAGGCACCGTCCGTCACGACTGGCCAGCATTCTCACCATCCTTCTCTGTCTGTTCCTCGCATTCTGCACGGGAGTCGGTCCCCTCTACAGGGCACAGGGCTCCATCAAAAACTTCGGAGTAGTCAACGGCCTCATCGCCGTGCTCGCCTTCGTCTTTTATTACGGTGCCATTCGTTTTCTCACCCGCTGCGCACGCCGCTACGAGCACTTCCTCGTCGCCTCCGAAAGACTGCACCACGCGAGCATGTATCTGCGAAACCACCTCGATCCGCGCGGCGGGCGCCTGCGTTGGCTGGCCGTCACAGTCACCCGGATCACTTCCCGCCGCAGGAACCTTTTCCTCTTTCTCCTTGTTGCCTGGATCTGGGTCCCCCTGCTGCTACAAGTCTCCTTCGGGGCCGACTTGGTCAGCCAAAAAACGGAATTCACCAGCTGGCTGCATAATCTGAGAACCGGTGACGAGCCCTACTACGGTCCCTTCACCCAGCGCGACGTCTACCCCATCGCTCACTACCTGTGGCCCGATCAGCCGACGTTTCTGACCAACCAACACAACATCATTCTCACGTTCGTCTACGGACTCTTCTGGAGGACGTCGCGCTTGGTTTTCTCGACGGCCGTGCCGGGAATTATCGCGTTGGGAATCCTGCAATACCTGTTTGCTGCGGCCTGCTGTGCACTCACGGCCTGGCGATTCTTTACGCTGCGTTCGACTGTCAGTCTCGCGCAAAAGAGCGTCACGCTGGGGATCCTCACTGTATCTCCCATCATTTCAATCAGCACGATCTCGCTGACCAAGTCCCCCCTCTTCAGTTTTGCACTCGTGTGGTGGTGCGGAGTTCTGTACGAAGTCATTCACATGAAGAAGCCACTCTCCCTCATCGGCCGATGGGAGCTCGTGGCGAGTGGCGGGTTCATGCTCATCTCCGCAAAGTACGCCGTCTACATCATGGCAATTGAAGTCATCGTGCTGCTCATCACCACTCGGCGGAAGTGGAAGGTCTGGGTCGTGTGCATCGGATTGCCCGTCGTCGTCTTTCAGGTCTTCCTCTTCTCCCTCGTGCACAGCGGGGCCATCATCGAAGGCGATTCCATCGAGAGCAAGGCGATACAGGTCCAGCAGATCGCTCGCGTAGCGAAGTATTCTCCGGAATCAATATCGGCACAGGACCGCGCCAAGCTCGAACCGATTTTCGACCTCGACGCCATGGCCCAGGTCTATCGCCCGTGGGACGCGGACCCAGTCAAGTCCTCTGGCGGCGAGGAAAAGCTCACCTCCTACAAGTGGCGCACGGTTACGGCGGCCGATTGGAAGCAGTTCAACTCTGCGTGGATTGATATTGGCAAGAAGGCACCCACAGAGTATTTCGATGCCTTCGCCGCAGAATTCTATGGATACTTCGACGTCACCGATCAACCTTATGTTTCGATGCTCTATTACAACGATACGGTTTATATCTCGGGTATTTTTGGCCGTGGATATACCGATTTCCCACCTCGGGCCGCGTTCCTAGGCTTCCTGAGGGGATGGTCGTCCCTGCCGGTTCTCGGATGGTATTTCCACGGAAACTTCTGGATCATTCTCACCCTGCTCGTCATGGCGGCCGAGATCCGACTTAGGCGGTGGAAGGAACTGCTGTGGCAGCTTCCCCTTCTCCTTCAGATCGGGGTCATGGTGGCAGCGCCGGCAGACAATTTTGACCGTCACGCCATCGGAATCGTCGTCATCTTCGCCTATCTGTGCATCGATCTCTTCCGTAGAAAGCAGGACGCGCATGTCTGAGCCTTCCACTTCACCCAACGAAGCAGCCGCTGGAACGGCCCCGACGTCGCCAGCACAGGTCACTCCTCAAGACATTGATATTCGTGTGAGCCATCTCATCGAGATCGCCAACGAGCAGCTAGGAAAAGAGCTGCCGTGGTACAAGCGGCTCCCGGACAGCGAGAATTCCACTCTCAACGAGATCATCCGAGCCGCGCTCGAGGACTTCCTTTCGTGGTCAACGGATTTCATGGCTGCCGTCGAGTCCGGACAGGACTCGGAAGATGCCGCACTCGCCCAGCGAAAAGTCGCCACCGACAGCATCTTCTTTATTGCACCACTTGAATTTACGAAGTCTATTAACCTCCAGCAGACGCTGCAGGTCACTCGAGTGGTCGTTGACGTTCTCGAGCGCAACGTTTCACTCTTGGCAACTCGGGGCCAGGAAACTCAAATTCGCCACGCGCTGCTCTACTATTCGCGCGAAGTGGCCTTCTCTGCTGCAAGTGTGTACGCCTCGGCGGCAGAGGCTCAGGGAGCCTGGGACGCCCGCCTGGAGACCCTCATCATCGAATCGCTCATCAGCAAGGTTCCAGATGAACACCTCTCCTCGCGGTTGGCAGCCCTCGGGTGGCGCATCGATGACCCTTCGTTCTGCATCGTCGGCCTCTTGGCGGATTCAGGCGAGATCTCAGGTGGTTTTGTCCAGGACAAGCTACGAAACCGTCTCCAACAGATGGGTGCGAGATGCTGCATGTCCATGCACGGTAACGCCATGGTTACCCTCGTCGGTGTCAAAGGTGACGTTGATGCCAAAGAGATGATCGGCAATCTCTCCGATCTTTTTGATTCCAAAAGCTCGATATGTGTGGGTCCCTTGAGGCGTGGACTTAACGGAATATCCGCGACAGTGCGGGCTTCCGTCAGTGGTTACGAAGCAGCCCCTGGGCTTCCGGGGCTCCCTCGCCTCTTCAGGTCCGACGACGTGCTTCCAGAGCGCGCTCTGATGGGCGACTCTGAGGCGCGCAATGACTTATACGAGAGGATTTATCTCACTCTCAAAGAACAGGCCAGCGATGCGATGCTGGAGACAGTGGACGCGTATTTGGAGACTGGTTCGCTCGAAGCAACAGCCACTCTCCTCGGTGTGCACGGCAATACCGTACGCTACAGGCTGCGCAGAACGACAGAAGCTACCGGGTGGGATCCCATGGATTCTCGAGATGCCTACGTCCTGCTCACAGCACTGAAAGTAGGATATATCAGAGACGTATTTTCACCAGACCATACGTCAGGTTCCTGAATTTCGGTCAGGACTCTTCTAATTTTCGCACTCTCTGATTTTCTCGCATCAGTGCGAAAAAGGGTGAGGGGGGTCTTGTTGGGATTGTTTGGGTATGAGAAAAGGGAAGTCCTTTTCGGGCTTCCCTTTATATGTTGTGATGCGGCGGCGTGCTACTCTCCCACACCCTATCGGGTGCAGTACCATCGCCGTGCCCGGGCTTAGCTTCCAGGTTCGGAATGGGGACTGGGCGTTTCCCCGGGGCTATGGCCACCGCAAATCTTA
>JALCOX010000020.1 GCA_022649925.1 Bifidobacteriaceae bacterium
CCGTTTCCAAGAAGGACACCCTCGGCAAGTGGGCCGTGTACTTCTTCTACCCTGCGGATTTCTCGTTCGTGTGCCCCACCGAACTGGGTGACATGGCCGACCACTACGCAGACTTCCAAAAGGTCAACGCCGAGATTTATTCGGTGTCCGAAGACACGGAATTCGTGCACGAAGCGTGGTCGCAGGCAACTCCCACCATCGGCAAGATCAAGTACCCCATGCTGGCAGATCCGGCGGGCAAGCTCGCGCGCTTCTTCGACGCACTTGATGAGGAGCAAGGCCAAGCGTTCCGCGCCACCATCATCGTTGACCCCCAGGGCGTGATCCAATCGTATCAGGTCAACAACATGGGAATCGGTCGCAACGCCGAGGAGATCTTGCGCACGCTTGAGGCGGCTCAGTTCGTCGCCGAGCACGGCGACCACGTGTGCCCCGCCAACTGGCATCCGGGCGACGACACCATCATTCCGAACTTGGATCTCATCGGAAAGATCTGATTTTCCGCAGATTTCCCTCGGATTTCCCGCAGATTCACTGCGGCGCGTCGTGCCATTGCCGATTTTTGTGAACTTTTTCGGCGAACCAGCCGATGACGTTTGAGCGGGTCCGCATCATTTCAACGATGCGGACCCGCTCAAACAAAAGGGACTTAGAAAAAGTCCACAAAAATCGGCAATCGGGTGCGGGCCAGCGGCCCAGACCGGCGAACCGGCGGCCCCAGACCGCCAACCCCGAACCTTCAGTCCTGAATCTTGGCGAAGGCGGCCGGCGGAATGTCCATTTCGCGAATGACTGACTGCCCCGTCACGATCTGTTTGCTCGCCTCAATCTTCAAGTACGTACCGGGCTTGTACAGCTTGCTGACCTTATCCGTGTAGACCGTCACCTCGAGTTTGCGGGCCTTGCCGTCCTTGTCATAGGCGGTCAACTCATAGGTGTGGCCCTTGTCAAAGACCTTGCCCTGGTTGTCCTTCATGCCTTCGATCTCCATTTTTTCGTCGGCCGGGACTTGCGCATAATACGACTGGGACACGTAACGGTCGTTGTAATAGCCCTTCGCCCATATCGCTCCTGCGACGACGATCACCACGACAACGAGTCCGATGATCCAGCCTGCCAATGAAGACTTCCGTGCCATATCAGTTCTCCTCAATTCTCAAGCGCCCCTGCCATAGCCGGATCGCCCGTACTCTCTCGATACTTGAACTCCTCAGGTTCACATCTTAGAACTCAAGCTCCTTGCGCCTAAATACCCAGCTCGCAACCAGCAACGACACCACAACGTAGCCAATATAAACACACACCGTACCAGCACTCACACCCGCTCCGCCGACGCCGGAAATCTGAGTGCCCAGAGTGCTCGAGATGGTTTGTGGCAGATAGCCGGTCAGGTCACCCACGAGGTCCTTGATCATGTTGAGCTTGAGCAGCAACCCCAGCAACTGATCAATCACGCCAGCCGCCAGCAGCACATATACCACCGTCGCGGTGACCGACTCCTGCAGCGCCATGCTCACGATCGAGGCAAGAGAAGAGAACATGATGGTCTCCAGCACCAGTTGCAGCACGGTGACGGCGATCGCTCGGTTGAGCGCGTCCGCACCCGCAATGCCAAACACCAACGGGAGGAAGCGGAATATCACGTAATACACGGCTCCCACCAGCACCGAGACGGCGATCGTCTCGATGAGTTTTGCAACCACGATGCGGGTACGCCCTGTGCCCCGACCGATGGCCACGCGCATCGCGCCGGCCTTGATGTCCTGGCTGTAGATGGAGTTGTAGATGCCAAGCCCAGTGAAAATGGTTGCGAGCGCACCGATCATCATGATGATGCTCGCATGAGTATCGGCGCCGTAATTCGGCCCGCTGATCATGAAGACGCCGGCAACGTAGCCGAGGGCTGCCACCATGGTCAGAATCCAGAAACTCCGTGAACGCACGAGTCTGTAGGCGTCCGCCTTCCAATAGTTAAGCATTCGTTTCACCTCCGGTGATGGAGAAGTAGAAGTCCTCGAGGGACTGACGCCGCGTATGCAGTTCATGCAACTGAAGGCCCGCGCCAAGAACGATGGAGGCGACCTGTTCAGGCGGAATGAGCGTGCCACTCGATTCCGTCGCGCTGAGCACGAGGGTGCCGTCATCCAGACTCGGCTGGACCCCAAAGCGGTCGCGGAGTAGTTCTGCAGCGCGATTATTGTCGCTGGTCACCACTTCGAGACGCTGCGCTTTCGTCCGGTGCTCCAGCTCGGAGTGCGTCAGCTCGGCGACCATGCGACCGTCGTGAATGACCCCGAAGCTGGTCGCGGTGAGCGCGAGCTCGCTCAGCAGGTGGGACGAGATGACAATCGTGATGCCCTCTTGCGTATTGAGATACTTGAACAGGTCGCGCATCTCCGCGATGCCTTGCGGATCCAGGCCGTTGATGGGCTCGTCCAAGATAATAAGACGCGGGCCACCGAGTAGAGCATTGGCAATGCCAAAGCGCTGCTTCATGCCCATCGAGTATCCCTTGACCGGTGTTTTCACGCCTTTGAGGCCCACGAGCTTGAGCACGCGGTCAACCTCTCCGCGCCCACCGTTCACACCCTTGAGCTTGCTGAAGTACTTCAGATTGTCCACCGCATTCATGGAACCGAAGAAACTCTGCCCCACCAAGTAGCCGATGGATCGGCGCTCCTTGTTGAGGGCCGCGGCTCCCTCGCTTCCGTTGATCGAAATCGTTCCGGACGACGGCTGAGACAGTCCCAGGATCAATTTCATGAGGGTCGTCTTGCCTGCGCCGTTGCGCCCGACAAGGCCGAAAATCTCGCCGTTGTCGATCTCTGCGTCAACCTGAGTCAACGCTTCGTGGCTGCCGTACGACTTGCTCACCGCTGTGAGCTGCACCGCAGGCGTGCCCGTATTCGTTTTAGCCATACCTCCGAGTCTATCGGCGACCACCTCAACGAGCTTCATCCGAAAGGCTGAAAAGACTGAGAGGACGTGCGTATGCCCCTCCTGACCCGGCTCGGCCTGGTCCGCCCCGACACGACCAGCCTCACCAGCCCCGCACCTCCCGCACCACCTCGACTTTCGACACTACTCACCGGATTGTCCATTTCTTTGTCCATGAGCCGGACCAACTTGCGAACAACCACCGACCTTTGTAAGGATTAAAACACCGAGCACGAAGGTGTACGGCACAGTAAACACAGTGACACAGTGCAAGCACTGGAGTGCACCGTGGGTGTAACGCGACACCCCTTACTTAAGGAGGACACGATGCATTGGATATGGGTTTTGATCGTCGGCGCCATTATCGGCGTCATTGCTGGCGCAATTACCAGCAAGGGTCATTCAATGGGTTGGATTAGCAATATTTTGGCAGGACTCGTCGGCGCTTCTGTGGGCCAGGCCCTGCTGGGCTCGTGGGGGCCATCCCTGGCGGGCATGGCGCTCATTCCGTCAATTCTCGGAGCAGTGATTATAGTGCTGATCGTCTCGTTCATCGTCTCTCGTGTGACGAAGGACTAGCGTGACGCAAGACTAACGGATCTCACGATCCACCCTCGGGCGGCCGGTCGTCGCGGACTTTGCAGACACCGTGACACGGCCCGCCCACCCCTCATCGAACGGTGCGCACATGTGCGCTATCCGGGACCTTCCCCTTCGACACGTAAGGGTTGCCTTCAATGATGAAGCGCCGCAGACGGTCCGTTGCCTTGGAAATACCGACGCGCTCCGTGGCGAGGACGTGCTCGTCCGCCGCGAGGTCTCCCGCGACGAGTCTCAACGGCGGTGTCCGCAAGTCGTGGGAATACAGCCGCTTATCGATATCGAGCGCCTTGCAGAGCTTTGCGGGGCCGTTGGTGGCGTTGGGCCCCTTCATCCCGCGACGTTCCTCGATGATCTCCGTGCCCTCCACGGGCTCCACTGCGCGTACGAGCGCGCCGGCACCGAATCCATCGTCGAAGCAGGCGATGTTGGCGCAGTAGTGCATTCCGTACGTGAAGTAGACGTAGAGATGACCGGAGGGGCCGAAGAGCGCCTTGTTGCGCTCGCTCTTACCGTGATAGGCGTGACTGGCGGGGTCGTTTTGGTCGTAAGCCTCGGTTTCGACGATGCGCACGGCGACTCTCGCGGAAGAGGAATCGCCGTCGCCTGTGGCGAGATCGCGCACGAGATAGCAGCCCAGCAGGCGCTGTGCCACGACGTCTGCGTTCTCGTCGAGAAAATTAGGGAACGGTAAAGAATCAAAATCGATCATTGCGTCACCTTCAGTGTTCCGTGTGCGCCCTTTTCGGCCAGACTCATGATGTGATTGACCATACTGTAACTTCCAGCTTCGGGCACGGTGAGTTCGACGAAGCCGCCCTCTGCCGCCTGCAATCCCAGGGCCTGAGATGCGGTTGTCCCGTCTGTCATTCCGGCCGCCTTGTTGTCGCGGATCTGGTACTCACCTTCCTTCCACACCGTGTTGAAATGAGTTCCGACAATGTGGAATGAGAAGGCTGCATTGGGGCCGGCGTCGAGCACCCAGATGCGGATTTTCTTGCCCTTCTTCACGGTGAGCGGATGGGCGTCGTATTGGAAGGCGCGGCCGTTGAAGGTGGCAATGTCGGGAATGAGACCGGAGACCTTGGTGGCATCCGCCGGCGCACCGTTCGCCCCCAGGTACATCTCACCTTGGATGAGCACGTATTGCGCGGATACCTCGCTCAGATCGCTGGGTTCGATGACGACCGCCCCGTACATACCGTTGGCAATGTGATTCGACATCGGCATGGTGGAGCAGTGGTACAGCCAGATTCCCGCGTGATCCGCCGTAAACGTGTACGTGAGCTTTTCGCCGGGTTCGATGGTCTTCATGACCTTCTGCGGATCGTTCTGGCCGGCGTGGAAATCGATGGAATGCCCCATGGTGCCCTTGTTGATGAGCGTGACGTGGAACGTATCGCCCACGTGCCCGTGCAGAACAGGGCCGGGTGCCGTGCCGTTGTACGTCCACACCTGACGGGTGACGCCGTCGGACAGCGTTTGCTTTCCTTCGGTGACGGTCAGCGTGTAGTGGCGGTCCTTTGTGTTGTCGAGCGTGCCGAGTTTGGCGTCGTACGCCTTCTCCTTCTTTGCCTGCTTCTGAAGGGCGGCCGCACTTGGCGTCGCCACGTCTTGCGCAGAGGATGACCCGGAGCCCATCATCGAGCCCATTCCGCTCATGCCACTCAGGCCCGAGTCCGAGTCCGAATTTGATCCCGTCGACGCGGAACCAGCCCCCGTCGCCGTGATCGTCAGGTACATGCCCATCTGGCGGTGGCCCGGCAGCGAGCACCACCCGTCCATGTTGGCCGTCACCACGCCTGCGTCCAGCTGTGCGGTGGCTCCCGGGGCAATGGTCGCGGTCTTGGCACCGGTGCTCAGCACCAGATCGTGGCGCTGGTCACCGGTGTTATCGAAGGTGATCGCCAACTTATTACCTGCAGGAACCTTGAGGTCGGAGGGCGTGAAGGACATGCCGTCCACTTTCACTGTCACCTTCGTTGTTTTTCCTGTTGCCGCGACTGAACTAGACGCGCCAGAAGAACCCGTTCCAGAGGTTTGCGCAGCAGTTGAAGTGGAGTCGGAGCTCGTCGCGTCTTGGGCGGAGGAGGGCCGCACCAACACGAAGGCGACGATGAGTGCGATCACCACTGCAAGACCCGCGAGCACCTGAAACCCCTGGTGCAGGCTCAATCCCTTGTTGCCATGGTCGGCAAAGCTCTCGTTCGTTTCCGTATTCTTCTTACGCTCAGTCATCACTGCCCTCCGTCGTCTCTTCACCGCTACCCATCTTGGTCATTTTCCGAGCCTTTGCAATAGTTTTGGCCTCGAGCTTGGCCTTCTTCGCACGCAACTGCCTGATTGCCGCACACCCCACCAACCCCAGATCGAGTGCATAGCTCACCACGACAATCACCAAGAGAAAGGTGCGCGCATCGTTACCGCCCAGCACCAGCACGGCGAGCGCCGCGTTGCGCAGGCTCAACCGAACCGGCCAGAGGAAGGAAACCGCGACGTCCCCCACGCGCTGCACCGTTGGGCCGCCGCCGATGGCCACCGGCACCAAATATTCCAAAGACGCTACAAAAATCTGGCCAATACCGGCCGCGAGGAACACACCCAGTTGATCAATCACTACGTTGCGCAAGCTTGACACATCCGCAGCCACTGCACTCTCAACTGTGAACACGCCCACGAGCAGCACCGTCCACACGAGACCTGCGAGGAGTGGCCACACCGCGTGCGAACTGCGCTTTCGCAGCCCGAACGAACACCACAGAGGCGTGAGTATTCCCCAGATCGCAGCGAGGAGAAACAGTGCGGATCCACAGGCCACCATGAGCGGCAGCCCCGCGACGCCACCTATCGCTGCGACGAGGACCGCCGCCACAAAAAGCGGCAGCGCGGCACGGGCCGAACCAAGCGCGCGCCCATCCTGACGGGCGTGCAGCATTGACAACCCGAGCGTCACCACGGTTCCCAAAATGGTGACACCCGCCCAACCACCGATTCCGACCACCGAATGCGCCACAGCGATGCCGTCCGCGTGCGAGACGATCCACGCGGGAACGTCCGACGCCATCATCTCGTAGGAGAGGAGTCCCCCAACAAGACAGGTGACCACAAAGAAAAAGAAGGCAACCGCGTAGTAGCGGACCATGGGCGCATACCGGTTCTCCTTGTATCTATGCGCCTCCACCGCCAACACCGTGCCCTGATGGATTCCCGCGCCACAGATGAGCACGGTGGCGAGCAGAGCCGCGGGCACGCTCCCCGTCCACATCGCAACGAACAGGGCCACCACTCCTGCGTTGAGAACCACGATGCGAACGAAGGTGGAATATCTGGCGATACCGGTCAGCGGAAAATGCAGCAACCCCCGGGAAAAGAACCACGACCATTGGAAAATCCCATTGGAGACGACCCCGAGTGCAACCGCATGAATCGGGGTCCACAGCGGCTGAAGTAAGATCTTCGGCGCCACAACCGCCATGCCACAAGTGATGACGGCAATCACCATCCATTCGAGGGTAAAGCGGTCATCCGACCAGCGGCCACGTAGCCCGCGTTGGGGCGAGGACGAGGGAAAGCGAGGCGCGGGGTTCGGAGAGCTCATCACTACTTCTCTGACTTGGCTGCAGAGGAAGCGGCCGGTCGTGCGGGAGCCTTCCGGGAAGTTGCGATATTGAGCACCGCAACAGTCACCATCATCACGAGCATCCCCACGACGCTGACGCCGTCGCCCCACTGCCACAGCACGGTAGAACCGCGCGTGGTGCCGAGAAGGCGGACAGCCAGCCCGACCTGCATCACAAGCCAACCGACCCACAAGACAGGTTTGTACGTCATCGGACGGCGGGTGATAGAGGGAATGATCATCGAAGCGTGCGCGGCGACCATCGACATCGTGAAGCCGATGGCGAGCGCGTGAATCGCCATGTCGCGCCAATATCCCGAAAAACCGGTTGGCGAAAAGATCCACACCGCGGCGGCGAGCAGCGCCCAGGCGTAGCCCACCAGCATGCAGGTGCCCATGAAGCCCGTGACACCCTTCAGCTTGTAGGTCTTCCGCGCAGTGTCGTGCGTGATGGCGAGCAGGAGCATGATCCCCAGCGTGATTCCCATCGCCGGGTAGCCGACCGTCGGATTGAGCAGGCACAACCCGAGAGACACAGCGAAGGCAACCGACGCAAAGAAGATATACCACTCGATGTTGTGGGCAATGAACGCCACGCGCGCCAGCTCAATGCGCTCCCCCACGATGGTGAGCACCAGATAGCCCATCCACCACGGGGCGAGGATCTGCGCGTCAATCCCGCGCGCCCAGAGTGCGATCCCGCAGACGCCCAGGAAGGCACCCAGCAGCTGGATGAGCACGGCGACCGATTGCTGGCGACGCCAGACGCCGAGGTAGATTCCCGTCAGAGCGGCCATTGACAGCGTCCAGGCGATGCCGGGCAGCGCTTGCGGATTGGTGGCCATGAAGGCGAGCGGCGCGATTGCTGTTTCACGTGAAACAAAAGGAAGTGCCTCGAAGACCATGAGGAGAGACCCAACGCCGGCAAAACCGGGGGCCAGAAAACCCCACTTGGGTTTGGCGGGAGACCCGGCCTGAAATGCCACGGCGCGCTCCAACCCGATGGCACCGCCCAGGAAGCCGAAGACCATGAAAACGCCGTGTCCATCGCCGAGCGGGGCCCTCGTTGCAAACGTCGGGATAGAGGAGCGCACCAGCGCAGAGTTGAGGCCGATGATGGCTCCAACAGCGGCGAGGAAAAGAAGGATAAGACGGGTTCTGGGGAGCTTGACTACCGCACCGGGCGTGCGAGCGTGCGAGAATCCTGAGTCAGAGGACTCACTCGTGCGCTTGATCGCCATGACATCACCTCTTGGTTTCGGATTCGATTCACAGTCGCGCACATCGTGCGTCTGACTCACGCTGGAGCGCGGGAAGCGTGCTCAATCTTAGTGATTCAGGCCGGTCTGCGGAACCCCTTCCTATTTTGATGCCCCGTATTGAGGTTCACAGTGTCTCCGGAACCGTTGGCCTTCCCATGAGGTAACCGAACGGCAAATACGAACGTAGTATACTTGTAATACATGTCTAACACAGTTGCACTACTCTTGGGGGACAGAGATGAGGATTTATGTGCTGGATCGAGTACATCAACGACATCCCGAGCTGTCCGAGGATGACGTTGTGACTGCGTTTCGAAGCGTTATGTTCGACGCAGAGCGTAAAGACGGCACGTGGATGGCAGTTGGACTCGACGCCCGAGGCAGAAACGTAGAACTCTTGTACAGCGTGACTGAACAAGACGTTCTGATTTATCACGCCTTTACCCCACCGACTCGAAAGTTCCTCAATGAGGCTAAGCAATTAAGGAGGGAATCATGACTGTAAGCAAACGGGACAAAGACCTGCTGACCCGATTTGGCATGACTACAGAGCAAGTCGAATCCAATTCCAAAAAAGCGGAATCAGAGACCGCTCCCGACGAGATGACCGGCCGCGTTCATTACGGTCTCCATCTTGAAGACCGTGACGAAGAAATGGTCAGCGTGAGCCTCCGACTTCCGAAATCCACTCTCAATAAACTCAACAAGGAGGCACGCCGCTATCACATTAGCCGCAGTGAATACATGCGCAGACGCCTTGCCAACGCATGAAGTGGTTGATGTGACGCCGCCAGCGTCACTGCTTCGCCAGAAAATCCTTGACCTTTTGACGGCGCAAAATATCGTCGACGATTGAGCCCAAGCTCGTGGCTGCCATCCTCGCCTCCGCGTCCGCCTGCACGCGGTCGTACACGTCGTTGAGCGCGCCTTGAATATTGCCACCGACGATGCACGCGGGATTCGTCTTGTCGTCGACCTTGAGGAACCGTTCCCCATCTCCTATCGCTTTGTACACGTCGAGAACAGATATCTGCGCAATCGGACGCGCCAAACGCGGCTCCGCCGAACCGGCGCGCGTCGTCAGCAATCCCGCCTTGCTCAGGGCGGACATGAGGCGACGCACGAGGGCCGGATTCGACTCCACGCTGCTGGCAATCGAAACGCTGGACAGATCAACGTTGCGACCCTCGCCGGAACCCGGGACCGCGACCGCACGCTTCGACTGGGTGCGACCGAAGATCTCAACGTAGGTCAGGATGTGAATCGCGTCGCTGAGCTTATGCGATTGCATTTTTCAAGGCCTCGCTCATCGGTTCCGGCGCGTGCCCCAAAGCGTTCTCCAAATCTGGAGAATCGACGTCGAGCTCACCCGCACGCATCATCGTCTGGAACGAGGTGAGCACTTGGGCCAGACCCTCGTCCATCCCGGAGTCCTTCAGAGCCTGTTCGTAGCCGGCATCGTCAACCGCCTTCACGTCGACGTGCTTGCCGGTAACCTTCTCAACCTCTTGCGCCATCTGCGCGAAGGTGCGCGGTGTGCCACCGAACTCGTAGACCTCGGCGGGCTCCGCCTCGACGAGCACGTTCGCACCCGCTTGAGCATAATCCTTCTCCGAGGCCCAGCTGACGCGACCCTCTCCGGCCGAATACACCAGCGGTCGCCCGGCCGCAGCACCCTTGAACACCGCCATGTCGTTCTCGAGATACCAGGCGTTACGAAGGAAGGAATGCCTGATTCCGGAGGCCTTTAGCGCCTTTTCAGTACCCTGATGATCCTCCGCGAGAGGGGATTTGGCCGAATCTGCCTTCGCAAAGCTCGTGTACGCAATATAGCTCACGCCGTCTTTCTGCGCCGCGTCAATCACATTCTGATGCTGACGCAACCGCGGAACCGCGGCACCCGGCTGCGAGGAGACGAACAGCAGGCGATCGACACCCTTGAGCGCGGTCACCATCTGCGCGGGGTCGGAGTAATCGGCGGCCCGGACTTCAACGCCCTGCGGAACACTTGCTGACGCCTTGTCGACGTTGCGCGCGAGCGCAATCACCGAATCCTTACCTGAGTCCGCAATGCCCACGCCACGCTGAATGTTGCTCAGCAACTGCTGGAGAGCCACCTTCCCGTAGCGCCCTGTCACTGCCGAAATTGCGTAAGTCGTCATAAAAATCAATCCTTTCAGCTTGTTATTATTTTCGTAACAAGTTCCTGTACTTATAATAGTAACAGCTTGGGATCTGTCAAGAGACTGTTGGTTGATGCGCACGGTCCGTACGATTCGTAGGTTCGTACGGGCCGTACGGTCCGTGCAGTCCATACGCTTATGGTCCGCGGCGAACGAAATTTCATACTCGAGTATGACGGAGAGTGAAGCCTGCTCATTAGAATGAGAGTGGCATATGGATAAAACCAGCGGAGAAAGGTAACGATGACGCCTCAACCACTTGTGAGCATCGTGATGCCTGTGTACAACATGCAGGACTTCCTCGAGGAAAGCCTGAGCGCTGCGCTGAATCAAACGTACAAGAACATCGAGGTCATCGTCGTCGACGACGGTTCTACCGACTCGACGCCAGATATATACCGCGCCTTTGCGAGCAGGGACGCCCGTCTGCGCATTGTTCGCCAGGAAAACGGAGGCATCTCTGCGGCCAGGAACACGGGTCTCGCTGCAGCGAACGGCGACTACCTCTACTTCTTTGACCCCGACGACTCCATCGAGCCAAATCTCATCGAATGGTGCATCACCGCGATGCGCAACTTTGCGGCGGACATCGTCATGTTCAAATTCGACGCCATTGGCCTGTCTGGCAAGCCCCTCGAATCCTCGTACACCCACAACGACTACGACAAAATTCAAGTTCTCACGCCCATGGAGGCCCTCAAGCAGCAACTACACGGCGACATCGCCGGCTACCTGTGGTCCTTCGTTGCGAAGACATCGATCTACCGCAACCAGAACCTCACCTTCCCTGTCGGTCACAAGATTGAGGATCTCGCCCGCATCTGCAACATCCTCGGCGAGGCGACAAGAATCGTCCGCCTGCCGCAGACCCTCTATCACTACCGCCTGCGTTCGGGTTCCGCCATGGGGCAGATGGCGCCCGGCCTCATCTCCGACTGGTCAAAGGCCGTCGAGGATCGCGAGGACTACATCCTCACCCGCTACCCCGCCCTCAAGCGCTACATGATCATGCAGTCGCTGGCCTTCTTCTCCAACCTCGACTATGAATCCATGCGACAGAGCCTCATTTTCGGCCTCAAGCTCGACCCCGATTCGGTCGATCAGCGCGCCGCAAAACGGGAGCAAGACAAGCTCGCGAAAAAGTCGATGGCCGCCGGGAATCACAAGCCACACAAGCAGCGCTATTACGGCAAAAAACGGCGCGCCACCATGGCGGCGGCCGAAAGCTCCGGCGGCTCACACCGGTTTTCTAAGCCCCGCAGAGCCATCAAGAAATTTACAAAGAAGCTTTTGCTCGATCAGTGAGCGGCGCGAGCGGACCTCACTCCGCCCACTCAACTCCAGGGAACAGGTCGTAAGGCATGCAGCGCTTGACGATCCAGAACACGGCGAGCACGAGGATGAGCACCAGATACCACGTGCCCTGCGCCCACAGGACAACGCAGCCCAGCAGCGCCACGCGCACCACATAGAAGGCGGCACGCCAACCGGTGGTTCGCTGTTTTGTCTCGCACGTCATGTGCACGAAGCGGCCGGCGAGCGTCTGTCCGTGCGAGAACCACGGCACGACGGCCTGCCAAAGAATGAACACAACGACCGTGACGACGTTCGCAATCGTCTGATTCGCGGAAGTATTTTTTACCGCCATCACGATCGGAATCGTGACGATGTAGGACGCGAGCGTAATGAAAACATAGTCGAGAGCAAATGCCACGAGGCGACGGATGAGGCCGGGGCGCGTCACAACTGTCGTGTTCGCTTCCACTTCCGGGGGATCTACGCGATTCCAGATGCTCGCCAGCCACAGTCCAATGATGGCGCCCGACGTGTTCCAAATGAGATCGTCGACGTCAAAGAGGCGATAGGCGCACGGGAAGAGGCCGAACAGGCCGGTTCCCTGCGCGCTTTCGATGAGGAAGGAGACCGCAAAGCCGGCGGGAATGATGGCGTACCAGTGCCAGTGGAAGAGGCGCTTGAGAATGAAGCCCAGCGGCACAAAGAACATGACGTTGAGGCCGATCTGGAGAACGGCGCTCTTGCCGGACTCACGCAGGTCCGTGAGGAATTGCAAGGGGTCGACTTGAGGGTATACGTGGTGCGTGGCGCAGTATTGCGCGGGATTGTCCGGCAGCGGATACAGCGTGAAAAAGGCCAGCGCAAAGACGTACAAGATGGAGAGGTAAACGCTGATGACCGTGCCGAAGGCCAGATGATTGCGGCGGTTGTACAGCACGGCGAGAATCGGCAGGGTGAGGAGGACTGAAGCGATGATGCCGAAGAGAACCGACATCAAGAACGGCTCAGTAAAGGCGCTGATATAACTTATCATCTCGTGTTCCGACCCCTTTTATGACTCTCTCACGTCTCACGTGCGGCTCTCATGCACGGCTCTCATGCGCACAACAAAGATTTTCAGTCGTCACCCAGCGTGAGGTGAATGCCACCGACCAAAGAGCTCACGACGTCGTAGAGGAACGCACTCACCGTGGCCAAGATGACGATGAGAATGACCTCGAACACGGCGAAAATCGTCACCCAGCTGAGAACCTGGCCAAAACCGAGGAAGGAGCTGACGTCCATGCCGCTGGAGCTCAGGCCGGTTGACGAGATGACAGTGTTGAGCTGGTCAAAAATACCCACGGCCGACAGCAGCCACCACAGGATTGCCACTGCCACGAGCTGAATGATGCCGAGTGCAATGGAGAGCAGGAAGGACACCTTCGCAACACTCCACGGATCAATCTTGGTCAGCGACAGCTTCATGCGGCGAGCCTTGGGAACGGCAACCTCGGGGGCTTCCGCACTGGGGCGACGTGTCCTCGCGCCGAAAGACGGCAGCTTTGACTTCACACTCACACCGTCCTGTGCGTTCTGGGACTCGGCCTCGCTGCGAGCCGCGGCGCCTGCGACGTTCGGCTCGTTCTTGATCTCATCAGCCATGTGCTCTCCTTGAAGTGCTCTCGGCTTTCACAGCATTTCCTCGAAGCGACATTATCAGGATTTGCAGACCTTCCGCGTCGTTACAGGCATCCTGCACACTATCTCTGCGGCAATCTGAGGTGTCGCTCATTCGCCGGCATCTGGGCGGGCAGTTTTGCCGGTATTTTCGTTGGCGCCGTGGCTCACGCGACTGACACGACTGACACGGAACGGGATTCCGTCGTCTACAAGCGATTGCCGCAGAAACATGTTGACGGCGGTGGAGAGATCTAGACCCAGATCAGCAAACAGTTTTTGGGAGCGCTCTTTGAGTTCGGCGTCGGTTCTGACACTGATCAAAGCTTTCGACATAACGCTCCCTTCAAACTCGTTCGTATGGACGATATATCCACAAGTTATCAACAATGTGCATAAGTTGTTATTCAGTAACCAATTATACTAATCCTCAGAATTCGGACTTGCCTGCCACTGTGCATACAGCGTCAGAGGATCCTCGGAGACTTCTACAGTCTCCCCAGCCGAATAAGCAGTACCCGATCCATCGGCCGCGGAATTCCATCCAGTAAAGGTATAACCGGTTTTCTCATACGAATTTTCCGCCACTATTAGCGAAGAGCCAACCCTTGCGGCCTGTGATACAACCTTGCCGGATTCTGCACCATTGCCGTCATAAGAGAGCTTGTTCATTATTTTTGCAAGCGTCTTAGTCCATTCAAACGTAGTAAAAACAATTTCGTCATCACCTGGCTGCGCCCCATCGCGATCTGCCGCATAGCCGAAAATTCCACCTTTGAGACTTTCCTGATCTTGCGGCTCCCATTCAGCATAAGCCGCAGCTCTGCTCGTTGCCAGTGGGTCGTCGGTATCATGCCATTGAGTTCCGCGCTCTTCATAGAATGTAAAACCTGGAATGTATTGGCTAGAGAGGATTTTCCCCTCGAACGATTCCCAGTCTGCCTGGACCCTTTCAACTGAACGGCCATAGGCGTCTGCAAAGACATAACTCACGCATTGATAAACGCTCTCAAAGAGCGATGTAGTCCCTGGTTCGTTTGTGTTGTAAGCGAGAATTGAATTCTCAGAGGAAGTTGATAGTGGACCATAATAGGCACTGAGTGCACGAATAACACCAGCGGCTCGCTCTACATCATCTTGCGTCAAAAATGCCTCTGCATTGATGGCTACCCCATCGAGACCCTCGTAATTGAGGAGTCCATCACGAATTTCCTGCGCCCTCTTCAGATATCCCGCCTCATTTGACTCCATTGGGGTGAGAGCCTCTTGCTCCATCTGATTCTGCTCGAATACGTCTTTATAAAAGACCCTGATATCCAAACTTCGAATAACTTTGGTTCCTTTTTGGTGAAGCGTCGCAATCTGGCTTGGGAGGCTATCCCAAAAATTTTGAGTCGTTTCAATATCATCAGGGAAAACAACAGCTATATCCACATCATCGGGAAGATCCGACAACGAATTCTTATTCACTTCGGGGTTGGAATGAACATCTCTCCACGTGCGGAAATAAGACACCATCAACTCGTGCTGAGAAACTGTCTGTTGAGAAGAGGACTCTGCAGCTGATGCAGACGAAACAACAGCCATACTGAATCCGGTACATGCACAACTGACAGCAACGACTGCTGCAGCGAGCTTATTCTTCACCTTTGAGAACATTGTGGTCACCTCATTCTTTTCTAAAACGGAACCTCATCACTTTTGTGATTTAGATCACATTACGAGAAGAAATGGCTCTATCCTGTCAAGGAGATATAAAAAGTCTGTGTATTTCCTGTCAAAATATTTATGACAGGAAATACACAGTCTTCGTCGCTGAAGGGACTCCCTCTCTTACCCCTTCACGGAACCAGCCATCATCGAGTTATTACCCACTCTGGATTCGGTGATGACATAAATCAGCACAATTGGAATCGAATACAACAAAGAGAATGCGGCTAGTTGCCCATATGCAACGGTTCCATGCTGGCCAAAGAACGTATATATACTCACAGCAGCCGGCTGTTTCTCTGGCGACATCAAGAGCATGAAGGGAACGAAGAAGTTACCCCACGTACTCGCGAATTCAGAAATAAAGATAACCACAATTGATGGCATCATTAGAGGCACAACAATCCTACGAAGTGCACCCAGTCGACTTGCTCCATCAACCCACGCCGCTTCCTCTAGATCTGGTGGAATAGATGCAATGAAGTTACGCATCATAAAGATTCCCATTGGCAAACCCGCAGCGGCCATGAACAAAATCGTTCCTGTCATCGAATCAATGATGTTGAGCTGAACGAAAATGCCATAGACCGGAACCATGAGAGAGGTAATCGGCAGACAGCTAGCAAATAAGATGATGTTCAGAGAGCGAGAACTTACCTTCGTCTTAAAGCGAGCTAGCGGGTATGCAGCGAGAACTGAGCAGATCACTACCAGGAGTGCTGTGCCGAGACTGAGGATGAACGAGTTGAGAATGGGGTCACCAAACGTATCCCACGACACTACGCTCTTGAAATTATCGAACGAAAAACCGGTATTAGTGATCGAAAGTGTCGCATGTGGATTAAACGCTGCGATAAAAAGCCAGCACAATGGCAGTGCAAAAATAACTGCGATCACAGCGAGAACGATACTGTAAACGACCTTTACCGTGCGCTTACGGCTACCGAGCCCACCCTTCCTTGAATGTTGCAGTCCACTCATCATTAATCCTCCTTCTCCGTTTTCAGCATCCTCATATAGACAATCGAGAAGATTCCTCCAATGAGAATGGTGACCGCGGAAATTGCCACACCGTAGCCAAGCTTGGAGAACTTGAACGCCTGATCATAAGCGAGTACCGGAAGCGTGCTGGAATTAGTTCCAGGCCCGCCACCCGTGAGGATGATGATGAGGCTGAACACCGAGAGTGTCTGCAGCGTCGTAAGCATAAGATTTGTCAGGATCGAACGCTTGATAATGGGCATTTTGATGGAGAAGAAGATTCGCATTGGCTTCGCCCCATCGATAAGGCCAGCCTCAACGACCTCTTCAGGGACGTCGTTGAGTGCAGCCTGATAAATCATCATCGAGAATGCCGTTCCGCGCCAGATATTAGCGAGAACGATCACTGTCATCGGGTGATCATAAAGCAAAGACGATAAATCAAGACCAAAGAAACTACCGAACGTATCAACAGTGCCTTCCCCGGCGAAAAATGCGTAAGCGCAATAGCAACCGACGACATCCGGAATGATCCACGCCAAGACGATGATGACCTCAGAGACCTTCCTCACTGGAACTGCAGCCTTAGATGAGAGAACGGCAAGGAACATACCTAGCACGTTCTGCCCAATGATGGCAGAGAACAGAATGAGGAGAACCGTCAGCCAGATTGACTTGAAGAAATCTGGATCTTTGAACATCGCGACATAGTTATCAAGCCCCACAAACTGTGGGTGGATTGCCGTCGCGCCCACGAGGGAGACATTTGTGAACGATGCATACACTGACCAAATAATTGGTCCGAGCAGGAAGACGAGCATCAAAATTACGGCGGGGAGAACCGGCGTATATTTTGAGAGCATCGCTCCCGTTCTCTTGTGTTTACTAATCATCTTTATCTCCATTTCCCCGAGGAAGGCAGCTCACGCTACTTCTTGATAACGTTGCCTGAGCCAACGGTGGAAGCCAGAGAGGTGTCGTATTGCGACATTGCCTGGTCAACACTCTGCTGTCCCGTCATCACGGACTCAGTCGCAACGCTGATGAGAGAACTCACCTCGTTGTACTTAGACGTCATAGGACGGAAGTGCGCATACTGAGCGATCTTCGTGAAATATGCGGTGGTTGGACTGCTGCTGAGATATTCCTTATCATTCTCAATGTCCTTGCGCACTGCAATTTGACCCTGACCAATGTAATAAGACTTTGCATTCGCCTTGCTCTGCATGGTCTCGATCACTTTGAAGGCAAGATCCTTATTCGCCGCCTTGCTAGACATGGCCGCAACCCAACCACCAGACATAGTGGTCATTGCCGCCGAACCATCCTGAGTTGGGAAACCAGTCCAGCCGATCTTCTTTTGCCAATCTTTCCATTCATAATCACCACCGGACTGCCATGTACTATTCAACCAGTTGCCATCAACAGTCATCGCAAGTTTGCCCTGTGGAAGCCACTCACCAGGTACCTTGTTGCCCAGCTGAGCATCGGAAGCTTGCTGCGCCGTCGGCCCGAGTTTTTCCTTAAACAGGGTATTAATGAAGTTCAGTGAATCCTTGAACTGCTTCGATCCTGTGATCCACTTCTTTGCCGAGGAATCATAGAGACTTCCATCTTTGGTGCCATAAAGTAGCATTTCGAAGCCCTGCATCACACCCGTTTCGGCTTGTGCTTTGCCGGTGTACAGGTTCAGAGGCATAACATTCGGATACTTTTCCTTAACTTTGCGGGCAACGCTGAGAAGCTCATCCCACGTCTTGGGTTGCCAATCCCCCTTGATTCCAACGCCAGCAAGAAGATCCTTGCGATACCAGATACCTCGCGTATCAGTACCCAGTGAAACTCCATAAGTCTGGCCGTCGTCGCCCTTGCCAACTTCCTTGATATTGTCGAAGTACTGATCCCAATCTTTCCAGCCTTTAAGATATGAATCGAGAGGTGCAACATATTCAGACTCGATGTAAGGACGCAGCATTGAGCTATCGAGGAACATGACATCCGGAGCTGTAGATGCAGACCGATTCATCAACGAAAGCTTGTTACCGTAATCGTCACCAGTTGACTTCACGGGAACGAGTTTCAGTGTGGCGCCCTTGTTTGCCGCTTCAAATTCTTTCTTAACATTCTTGATCCACTTTGTATAAGTGCTGTTATCCCCGCTGTCCTGGTAAGCAAGCTTTACCGTCTTGGACTCGGCTGAAGAACTTCCGCTGCCACATGACGCGAGCGGAACAAGTGTCATTACGGCTGCCGTAGCCGCAATTACGGACTTAACGATGCGTTTCATTGTGAGAATCCTCCTCGATTTCACTCAATGTTTTCTTGATTTCCTGCGATACTGCAAAAACTGTCGGCTTGAGTTTGTTATCCCCTTCTTCCGCGCCATCACGGTCGATGGCATATGCGAAAACTCCGCCTTTCTTACCAGCTTGGCCAGCAGAAGGCTGCCACTGTGCAAGAGCAAAAGCCTTGCTTTTTTCGAGAGGGCGAGAAACATCGCCCCATCGTTCGCCGTTCTCCTCATAAAAAGAGAAGCCCGGCACGAATTTATGAGCCGGCACTAGCGACTGGACATCGTCCCAGATTGACTCAACATGCTTCATTGACATCCCATAGGTATCAACAAAAAGATATGAAATCAGGTCGGCGACCTTCGGCAAAAGCGTGGGATGCTCAACCAAGATATCGTGATCGAAAATCAAAAGTCGTCCGGACAGAGAAGCGGGACCCCAATGCGACGATAGCGCTCTGAAGACTCCGGCGGCTTTCTCCAAATCGACGCCTTCTACATTACGATCGACGTCAACAATAAGACCGTCATAGCCAAAACCCTTGAGATACTTCTCTTCAATTTCTCGGGCTCTGGAGGTATAACCCTTCTGATCATTTGAAAAGGAAGAGAGGGGGGACCGAAGCTCCTTATCGTAGTGACCATCTTCGTAAAGCGCAGGAAGAAAAATCGTACGGGCCACCTTGATGCCTTTACCATGTAGAACTTCTATCTGGCGGGAAAGGCCTTGCCAGAAAGTGGCCTCAACATCATCGTTTGCGAGAATCCCAACTAGGTCAATGAACGCAGGAATTTCCTCAAGAGAAGCGACGTTCTGCATCGCTGTATTCGAGCAATCTCGCCATGCCCTGAAATACGCCATGTAGATCTCACGTGTCTCATCCATCACAAGCTCCCTCGCTCACCCTTGGACCGCCGTATCGACTCTTCACGTATGGAAAGATTTTTTCGTTCTACCGTGCGACGGCAATGTCACCTCACGGCAGAAGATGCAAGTACATAGGTACTCGATCTTTCTTTACTAAACCGCTTTAGTTAAATAATGTATCGTTTTCTTAAAAATGTCAAATCTTTTATGGTCTTTCCCGAATTTTGAGGCGTTTTCTTTCAAATACTCCTATTTACAGGTCGTAAGCCTCAAAATTTGTGAACGTTATCAAGTATCCTAAACCGCTTTAGCATACGGCTCTCAACCCCGGTAAATCACTTCTCACACCGCTGTAGGAGGCTGCGCCGTACTCTCCCTTTCGATGAGTTTCGCCGGTAAAATCTGTCGGTTCCCTGTTACTTCATCTCCCGAAAGTTTTTTGATGAGTAAGTTCGCTACTTTCTGTCCATATTCCATGGGGTCGCGATGAATCGCCGTAATGGAAGGGTAAGTCGCCGTGCACACGTAGGCATCCTCAAAGCTCACAATCGCAGGCAGAGCCTCAAGGTATGACACCGTGCTTGAAGACTTTCCTTCACTGATGTCAGCCCCGGAATAATATAGCTTCTCCAGAGCCCTTAGACTTGACGATGCCATAGTCTCATTCTCATAAATCAAAGCTGTCGGCGCGTCTGATGAAGACAGCATCGAACATGTCAACGCACTCGCAATATCGGGGTCGAAATTCGTATAGTTCACCTTTGCGGAAGTGAAGTCGTTCTTGTGGGCAAAATCCTCAAAAACACGCGCCCTAATTCGACTATATTCGAGATTCACATCGCCTGAAAGATAAGCAACGCTCCGATGCCCCATATCAACGAGATGTTGAAGAATAGCCTCCATCGTCCCTGAGTCATCTATAGACAGTGAAGGAACGTAGTCTCCTGGATCCGGTCCTCCTGCCAAAACCGCAGGAATACCCAACTTCTTCAACACGCGAGGGCGGGGATCATCTGTTCGCAAGTCGGTGAGCACCACTCCGTCCACTCTCTTACGACTTGCCCAATCGTTATATATTTCGATCTCCTCATCCAGAGAGGTGCTTGGACGAAAAAGCAGTCCATATCGCCTCCTGCTGAGGGACGAATGGATTCCGGCCATAAAATGCAGCATGAAACTTTCATTCTGGAAGTTTGTCCGAGCTTGGGCTGGAGAAAAGCCAATGGTCATAGTGCGTGATGAACTCAACGCTTGAGCTGCGTAAACCGGACTCCACCCCAATCGAGAGGCCGCGGCCTTCACGCGCTTTTTCGTCTCCTGCGAGACACCGGGCTTATCATTCAGCGCGAACGAAGCGGCAGTCGTAGAGATACCAAGCTCGTCTGCGATGTCCTTCAAACTAATCCGTGCCGTCTTCTTCCTACGCGCCACAGCATGAGAATCCTTTGGATCTGTGAAAGATTCTCGATTAACCGCCATTGTCATCCTCTTTACTATGCAGCTCGCCCGCGCCCGTTACACCAGTGCAACGAAGTCACGCATCTAAAGTGTATCTTCCATTACCCCAATCTTGAGTTTTATTTCAACGATTGTGCATCAATTGAGGGATCTGATAGGGAGTTATATGTATCCCCCGCAACGGTTGCTACCTGAACGCACTCAGAAATATTACGATTTTTGAGCGCTTGCGGATCCCTCGCCTGCATCGATGTCACGAAACAGGGATGCTCTCCAGCAGACGAACGCTGCATCCACGCATCGAAGAGAGAACCGCCTGGGGAGCACGCAGCTCTCGAAATCGGTACTCCCTCCTCGTTAACGGGGACGATAATCGCAGTACTTCGCTTGACTCCGAGCTTCACGCCATCACGTTCTCGCTCTTTTACTTCGTCAATAAGACGTTGCAGTTCTTTGCCTATGGGCTTGAGGTCGCCTCCTTCATCAAAGATACCGAGATCGTGTTCGAAAGGCGGGAAATCGGAGAGCGACGAGGCCACGTCGTGCGAACACCACCAGGTAATCCCGTACAAGTCCTCACACTCGAGCGCGTGTTCGACGGCCTCCCTGCAAAACTGCGGTGCCTGTTCTCGCTCAATTACATTCTCTGGAGCACCAATCTCTTGGAGCCACACGGGGCGAGCAGGATCAGAAGCAAAAGCTTTGGAGAGTTCAATGAGATACTCAGCGTGCCGGGTACTCTGCTCGCTCACTGCGCCATAGCGCTGTGCCGTGCCATTAAAGACCCACGAGTGAATCGAGGTGATATCACCATAATTCGTAGCATGTTGAGGGAGGAAGGCATGTCCATCCACGTACCACACCTTGTCGTCTTCACTGTGCAAAAGTACACGTCCTTCCTCGTGTGCCCGCTGCTCCAGCGGATCGATGAGTTCAGAAATCCACCGCGTGACGTCATCGCTCGTCGCAGCCATACGCCGGGGGTGGGAGGTATCTGTGAATTGATTGCACTCATTACCTAGAGTCAAACCTCTAAAGCGAGGTTCATCAGCGAGGGCGTCATACAGCGTCCGGACGAGTAGGGCTTCAGCGGAACGTGCCTGCGGATCGGCGAACATGCTGGTTTCGTGCCACGAGACCAACCACGGTGGAACGTGGTCAAAGCTGGACATGTGCCCCTGCAGAACATCAACATAGCTTTCAAGACCGGCTGCCGCAGCCAGATCCACCATATGTCGCAGGTCCGCAACTGCCTTCATATTGATGAAAGTCCGGTTGGGCTGCAGAATCGTCCAAAACGGAAAGATGCGCACGTGATCTAAGCCGATGCTTGCAATTGCCTCAAAATCGGCTTTGATTGAGTCCCACTGTGGGTCGTACCACGAATAGAACCACCCGTTCGACGGTGTGTAATTGACCCCGAATCTCATGGTGAATACCTAGCCTTTGAATGATGCCGTGTGAAGACGCAGCGTTGCAAGTTGATAAGGTCCAAGTTCAACAAGTGCTCCCTGCGCAGGAATTGGGTTCCTTGGTTCCTCTGTCGCACCTTTGAGCGCCAGCGGCTCGTCAGAGCTCAATTGATTGCGCTCGAGTACATCAGTTTCGATCACACTCGCCTGCGCAAGATCCGCATTGAGGCCGAGCGTCGCAACGGCATGGCCACCTGCGGCCTCGTAAACGCGCGCAATCACGTCTCCTGAACCGTCATCGGCAGGCTTGATCCAATCAACAACGGGGACGCCCGTTACATCTGTCAGTGAGACGAGAGGCTCAAATGCTGGAAGTGAGTCAAGCACTGGGGCGTTGAGCTCACTGGCGGACTGAATCATCGACGCTTCATCGGCGTCAGCAAGAACGGTCCACGCGAAGTCGTGTTCACCAAGGTCAGTGCGCGGGTCAGGGAACTGAGGCGCCGTGAGCAAACTCAGCCTGAGCAGAGTTCCGGCCTCACGATTGCGAGTGCGATCGCTCGGAATCTGTTGTGTATCGCAGCCGTACGTCGAAGCGTTGGCGACACCGATGGAATAGCCGGCCTCGTTGAGACGCACAAATCGATGCGTGCACGACTCGTACTTTGCCTCGTCGCTGGGAGTGTTCTTGACGATGGGACGCTCAACCGTACCGTACTGGCACTCAAACTGAGCATTTTGGGGTGCAAGCGCGAGGGGCAGATCCACCTTGAGGAACTCCTCTTCCGCCTTCCAGTTCACGCGTGCCGCAAAGTCGAGCTCCTTGGCACCCGGTTTCAAGCTGATCGTCGTGTCAATGTCAGCGGCTGAATTCTTCACGGCAACCTTGATCACGGCCGTGTCGTTGTCGTCAACCTCACCAGAGACAACCTGCGACCCGGTGACCGTGTGCGCACGCAGCAAGGCGTCGCGCTCAATCTCCCACGCGTCCCAAACAGAGGGCTCGTTTTTGAGGAGCTCATAGCCACCGAGTCGGCAGCCCTCGGGAATGACGTTGCGCTTGTTCGCGGAGTCGTACAGTTCGCTTACCGTGCCGTCAGCTTCGATGACAGCTCGAATGACGCCGTTATCCACAACAACGCGGCCATCTTCCCGAGTAAGATTCACGGGCTTGTGCGAACCAGTGTCTGAAACCGACTTGGCAGTCCAGGATTCACTTGCCTGAGCGCGGTACTGACTGATGCGAGCGTGCTCAATGAGGGGCGCCTGGGTCGCGGTTTCGATCTCGGCGCAGGCTTCTGCGGCAATCGCACGCAGACGCTTGATATCGCGCTTGTATTCAGCCCTGGCCTCGCGGTGGACCCACGAGATCGCCGAGCCGGGAAGGATGTCATGGAATTGATTAAGCATGAGGGTCTTCCAGATGCCATCCAATTCCTTCTTGGGGTAGTCATAAGCAGCAGATTTCAAAGCCGCAGCAGTGCACAGGTATTCAGTCGCGCGCAGCAAGGCCTCCTCCTGGCGGCACCCACGCTTCATGTCCTGCTGACTCGTCAGCGTTCCACGATGCAACTCAAGATAAAGCTCACCCTTCCACGACGGCATGTCACCGCCCGTGGTTTCTTCCATTTCGGCCCTGGCCTCGCGGAAGAAGTCGTCGGGCTTGCCGATCTCGACGCGAGGAGCACCCTCAAGGTTCTCGAACCTGTGGACGCGCTCTACCATCTCGCGCACCGGGCCACCGCCGCCATCACCATAACCAAAGAGCATCATGGCACGGGAACTCACGTCCTTGTCTTGGAAATTCTCCTCGGAATAATGGAGTTCCTTGGCCGTCACTTCGGCCGCATACGTATCCGACGGAGGGAAGTGGGTAAAGATGCGTGATCCGTCGACACCCTCCCACATAAAGGAGTGATGCGGGAACTTTGTCGTATCGTTCCACGAGATCTTCTGGGTCAGGAACCACTCGTAGCCCGCACGCTTTGCAATCTGGGGGTAGGCACCGGTGTATCCAAAGGAATCAGGCAACCAGATTCCCTTCGGCTCAATTCCGAACTTCTCCATGAAATACCGCTTGCCGTAGCTGATCTGACGAATCAGCGATTCTCCCGTCGGAAGCATGCCATCGGCCTCAACCCACTGACCGCCAACAGGAATAAAGCGGCCTTCCTTCACCCGCTCAACGACCTTGGCGAAGAGGTCGGGGTGATCCTCCTCAAGCCACGCATATTGTTGCGCGGAGCTCATCGCGTATTTGAAGTCGGGATAGATGTCCATCAACGCCAGCACGTTGGACACCGTGCGGGCCACCTTGCGGCGAGTCTCGCGCACGGGCCACAGCCAGGCGGAATCGATGTGGGCATGGCCAATCGCTGTGTGGCGCAGGCTCGACGCATTTGCAGGGCTCGACAGCACGCCCTTGAGAGCCTCGCGCGCTGGGGCAACGGTTGTGAGATCCCGCTCATCGTAGAGATTCAGGGACGTTTGGAGCGCCTTAGCGAGCTTCCAATAGCGCGGAGACTTTTCGTCTAGTTCTTTGATGAGAGAGCTCACCACATCGAGGTCCATCCACAGGCCCTCGATCTCCTCGTCATATTCGCAGACGTCCACCGACCGCAGGATGTATTGCTCTTCAGGCTTGCCAGTCGCGTGATCGCCCAATTCGGTCTTGATGAAAGGAATAACACCAAGAAGTAAGGGATTGCAAGCCGCTTCAACATATATTGTGAAGCCACCATTCTCGGTCACAACCGGGTCAGAATCCCCATCGGTAGTAATCAGTGGGACCCAGTAATTACGTGGGTGCAATGACTTTATCGCAGTACCATCCTCGCGATAAGCAAGTCCCTCGATATGCCCACCAACCGAATGGTCATACCATCCCATATCCATCACCAACTGCACTGCCCTACCTGACGTGTGGTCAGGAACACGGCCCTCAATCTTGAACCATGTCGTTCCCCACGTAGTTCCCCAAGGATTCCCGATTTTGAATGGAGTGAATTCAATACTTCCCTTGCGAACTTTCGAGAGAAACTGGTTTGCAGCCTCTGGCTCCCCGGGGTTCTCAAAAGCGGATACCTTGCAGGAGGCTAATACCGGGCTAATGTGCGGACGAATACGCTGTCGAATCACTCGATCTGCACGCTCCAACTGCTGATCAACTTTCAAAAACATAAACATCTCCCGGTTGCTCGATGATCGGTATCACGGCAATTCTCTCAACCTTCCAGCGCTGGAACACTTCTGGTTCCCACCGCACCTTGTGCTGAAGTCTTGGGACTAGACACCGTTGTCCTAACTTTCTGCATTACTAAACCGCTTTAGTAACATCATGTATCCACCGCTTCCAAAAGTCAAACTATCCGACACTCCCAGTGATCTTTTCAACAAGTCCATGAGATTCCATTCCTGGCATTCTTCGCCTCGGGTATCTTATTCTTCATTCTGCATCTTCAGGCGTGTAGATACGAGGCTGTATCATCACATCAGATGTTAAATAGATTAACAACCCAATGAAGGGACCTTCCATGGTTGAGAATCAAGCTTCTCAGACGTCCACCGCAACCGAACTCGGTCGCACCAAGAAGTACGCGCTGGGTACACAGGCAAACCGACTGTTCATGGCCGAGCAATCCTACAATCTCCTTAACTTTGGCCGCGGCGTTGCGGCACCCTGGGGCGGAGCCGGTTGGCTCGATGACTTTGGTCGCATAGACCCGAGCCACGGCGTCCACACTTGGATCAGCTGCCGCATGTCGCATGTCTACTCGCTCGGAGTGATGCTGGGCTTCCCCGGTGCCGAAGAGATCGTCGACACCATGCTCGCTGGACTCAACGGACCACTTCACGATGACGAGCACGGCGGGTGGTTCTCCTCCATCAACCTCCAGGGCCCCGAACCCAACAAAATCTGCTATCAGCACGCCTTCGTGATGCTGGCAGCGAGCTCCGCTTACGTCATTGGCCGCCCCGGCGCCGAAGAGCTCCTCGACAAGGCCATCGCCACCTACGACAAGTTCTTCTGGGACGATCAAGCGGGCATGGCAGTGGACACATGGAACACCGAAATGACCAAGAAGGATACCTATCGCGGCATCAACGCGAACATGCATTCCACGGAAGCGTTCCTCGCCATCGCCGACGCAACGGGCAACGAGGACTATCGCAAGCGTGCCGGCCGCATCGTGCACAACGTGGTGGAATGGTCCAAGAAGAACAACTGGCGCATTCCCGAACACTTCTCGCAGGATTGGGTGCCTGATTTCGAGTACAACGCAGACAACAAGGATGACCAGTTCAAGCCATACGGCGCAACTCCCGGTCACGGCATCGAGTGGGCTCGCCTCATCGCACAGTGGGCATTGAGCACCTACGGCAAGGATTCCGCACAGGCCGAGCCGTTCATCACCGCGGCCCAAGAACTCTTCAACCGCGCTGTCAAAGATGGCTGGGACGTCGACGGTCAGCCAGGAATCGTATACACCACCGATTGGAAGGGCAACCCCGTGGTGCACGATCGCATGCACTGGACGATTGCCGAGGCCATCAACACCTCGTCGACGCTTTTCGCCGCTACCGGTAAGCCTGAATACGCCGATTGGTACTCCAAGTTCACCCGCTTCATGGACGAGCACCTCGTCGACCACGTGAACGGATCCTGGTTCCATCAGCTCGACGCCTCCAACCACGTCATTGGAACCGTGTGGCCCGGAAAGTCCGATCTCTACCACGCCTTCCAGTCCACACTCATCCCCTTCAACGACCCCGCACTCTCGATTGCGACCGCCGTGAAGCGCGCGAACTGAGGGTACGATAAGGCCACTTTCCTGGCCTTCCCAATTCACTCAATAGCTGGCTGTGCTCCCATTTTCTCGGGAACGCAACCAACTATTTGCGTTTATCCACATTCTCCGAAAACTGCCCTGCACAGCGACGCCATCACCTAGGCTCACAAAGTAGCAAAGACGCTACTTGGCCCATGTCACTCATGAAATCAACTCGATTCACACCTTGAATCTGTCTCTTATAAGTGACATACTGAAAGGAGCTTTGATGGACAACAATAATTTAACGACTTTCACAGATATTATTACAACCCGTGAGTTTGAGAAATGGCTTTCTGGACTGCGAGACGATAGTTCTCGACAACGAATCACCCTGAAAATTGAACAAATAAAGTACACCAAAATGATTACCGGAGATTGGAAAAGAATTGAAGGGGGTCAGGCTCTTTATGAATTCCGCTATACCTTTGGTGAAGGCTACAGAATTTACTTTTCACGGGAACGAGACAAGATACTTCTCATAGTTGCGGGAAGCAGCAAAAAGAATCAACGACGAACAATAAGGAAGGCAATTTCGATTCTCGAATCTTGGAGGAGGAAAAGATGAGAAAGGTTGTCACACATGAATGGGATGCAACAAAATTTCTAAAAACAGATGAAGACATTGCTGGCTTCATAGATGCGGCAATAGAAGAAGGCGACCCGGATCTTCTTCAACACGCTTTGGGTATCGCCGCAAAAGCAAAGGGAATGATGAAGGTGTCAAAGGAGACGGGCCTCTCACGCGGCGCACTCTACCGCGCTCTCGACAAAGACGGCAATCCCACCCTTGCCAGCTTCTTCAAAATCCTGAAGGCTCTTGACCTCAAGATGACCATCAAGCCTGCGAACTGAGCCTTTGGCGGAATCCAAATATAAACAGGGGGCCCGTTTCACACGCTAAAGCGAAACGAACCCCACCAAAACTACGCGAGACTACTCTTGTGACTCCTCATTCTCTGTCACAGCATTCTCCGTCACAGCAGTGTTCTCGGCAGCGGTGTTTTCTTCCGATGCCTCTTCATCCTCATCGAGATCCTCGTTCAAAGTGATCGAGATGATCTCGTCGCCCTTGTCGGGCTTGGCGAGAGTGACACCCTGTGTGGTGCGACCGGTGCGGTTGATCTCGTTCACGTTGGAACGAATCACCTTCCCGGACTTCATGATGGCCATCATCTGGTCATCCTCACTCGTCACCAGCGCGCCCACGAGCGAGCCGCGACCCTCCACAAGGTTGATGGCCTTCACACCGAAGCCATTGCGCGACTGCAGGCGATACTCGCTGAGAGCCGTGCGCTTAGCGAAGCCTTCGTTCGTCACAACGAGCAGATCCTTGTCAGAATCAGCGGGAATGACGTCCATCGAAAGCAACGAGTCACCCTCGCGGAACTTCATGCCCTGCACGCCGGCCGTCTGGCGACCCATCGGACGCAACTGATCGTCGTTCGCGGAGAACTTCACGCTCATGCCGTGATGAGACACGAGAATGATGTCGTCGCCCGCGTTGCACAACGCAGCACCCACGAGTTCATCTGTATTGGCAGCCACCACGTCGCTGCCATCTTCGCCTTCGGGAACTTCGACGACTTCGGCAGCATCGTCATCCGCAGTCGCGCTCATCTCATTGAGACGCACGGCGATGAGACCACCCTGACGAGTGGAATCGTATTCGGAAAGCCTGGTCTTCTTGACCCTGCCCGAGCGCGTTGCAAGCACGAGGTACTCTGCGGCGCTGTAGTCGGGAATCGAAAGAACCTGCTGAATAGACTCGTCGGGCTGGAATTGCAGCAAGTTCGCCACATGCTGTCCCTTTGCGTCGCGCGAACCTTCAGGCAGCTCGTACCCCTTGATGCGATACACGCGACCTTTATTGGTGAAGAAGAGCAGCCAATTGTGCGTCGACGTCGTGAGGAAATGATCCACCACGTCGTCGTCGCGCAGCGAGGCACCCTTGATGCCCTTGCCGCCGCGATGCTGTGCGCGGTAATCGTCTGCCAACGTGCGCTTGACATAGCCCGCATGCGTCACGGTGACAACCACATTGCGCTCGGCAATGAGGTCCTCGTCCGCCATGTCGCCGGAGAACGGAAGGATCTTGGTGCGACGGTCATCGCCGTACTTGTCGACGATCTCATCGAGTTCGTCGCCCACGATGGTGCGCTGACGTTCCGGGCTCGCCAGAATGTCGTCGTAATCGGC